>JAFRGU010000032.1 GCA_017433675.1 Clostridia bacterium | reverse complement strand
GAGCGGCGTGCTGCGCGGGATGGGGGACAGCGTATTCCCGCTGATCTTCCTGATCATCGCGAGCCTGCTGAATATCGTGCTGGATCTGGTTTTCGTGGCGAACTTCGGGATGGGCATCGCGGGCGTGGCCTGGGCGACGATCATTGCCCAGGCGGTCAGCGGAACGCTGTGCGTGGTACGAATCGCGAAAATGCGGGACCTGATCGACCTGAACAGGGGAACGCTGCAGCCGGACCGGATGATTCTACGGCGGCTGTGCGGGCTTGGGGTTCCGGCGGGGGTGACCTCGGCCATCTTCAGCGCTTCAGCGATCCTGGTACAGGGGCTGGTCAACAGCATGGGCACCGCGGTAATCGCGACCAACGTTGCCGTGATGCGGGTGGACGGTTTCGCCATGATGCCGAACTTTACCTTCGGAACCGCAGCAACGACCTTCATCGGGCAGAACATCGGCGCCCAGAAAACAGACCGGCTGAAGACCGGCATGAAGGACATGATGAAGCTGGCGCTGTCGGTCTCCTTCGTGCTGGTGATGGCGATTATCCTGTTCGGAAAGAATCTGATTGCCCTGTTCACAACCACCCCGGAGGTCATGGAACTGGGACGGCAGGGACTGCTCTGGCTCAGCTTCGGCTATATCTGCTTCTCGGTGCAGCAGGTGCTGCAGGGCGTGATGCGCGGCGCCGGAGACACCCTGGTGCCCATGTGGCTGAGCATCATCTCCACGGTAATTCTGCGGATGCCGCTGGCGTACCTGCTGGCTTACCTGACCCGGAGCGAAGCCTTCCCGCAGGGATCGCCCCACGCGATTTTCGCTTCCCTGCTGATCAGCTGGGTGCTGGGCACCCTCCTGAGCATCATCGCCTACCGGAAGGGACTGTGGAAGAAAAAGCTGCCGAAATCCATGCGGGATGAACTGGCAGCCATGGAGAAATAAGACAGAGGACCGGAATGACTTTACAACAGATCCGATACATGATCACCATCGCCGAAACCGGAAGCCTCGGGAAGGCGGCGGAAAAGCTATACGTCTCCCAGCCGTCGCTGACCAGCGCAGTGAAGGAGATGGAAAAAGAACTGGGAATGACCCTGTTCCACCGGGGAAGCCGGGGCGTGACCCTGACAACGGACGGGCTGCGGCTGCTGCCCTATGCCCGGCAGGTTGAGGGGCAGTATCTGAACCTGATGGAGGCTTTCGGGAAGATCGAGAAGCGGAAAACGCATTTCGCCGTTTCCACGCAGCATTACAGCTTTGCTGTAAAAGCCTTCGTACAGATGGCGCAGCAGGTGGACGTGGCGGAATACGAGCTGGCGATCCGGGAGACGCGGACGCAGGAGGTCATCAGCGACGTAGCGGGCATGCGAAGCGAGATCGGCGTGCTCTATATGAACGAGAGCAACCGGAAGCCGTTGATGAAGCTGCTGGATCAGGAGGGACTCGTTTTCCGGCCGATGATAGTCTGCTCCGCGTATGTTTACCTCTGGAAAAAACACCCGCTGGCGAAGCGGAAGGAGCTGACGCTGGAGGACCTGCATCCCTATCCCTGCCTGGCATTCGAGCAGGGGGACGCGCCCTTCTATTTTTCGGAGGAGCTGATGAGCACGGAACAGTATCCGAGGCTGATCCACTGCTGTGACCGGGCGACGGTGCTGAACCTGATGGTGGGGCTGAAGGGATATACGCTGTGCAGCGGGATTATCTGCGAAGAGCTGAGCGGGATGGATTATGTGGCGATCCCCCTGCGGATTGGAGAGAATCCGGACGAGGCGGCGATGGAAATCGGCTATATCGAGCGGAAAAACAGCATCCGCAGCTCTCTGGCGGAGCAGTATATCAGAGAGATGCAGAAATACCTGGGGACGGAGGGCGGCGGAGCAGCCCCTGAAACCGGGGCGAAGCAGGAAAAGCAACGGAGGACATGAACATGCCGACGGGAATTCTGTGCAATGTGGCATCCGTGGTGGCAGGGGGATTCGTCGGAAGCATCATCGGGGAAAAGCTGAGCGACCAGCTGAAGCAGACCATGACGACCGTTTTCGGCGTATGTGCGATGGCGATGGGGATTTCCACGATTCCCGGGATGCGGAATATGCCGGCGGTGATTTTCGCCGTGATCCTCGGGACCCTGACCGGAATCCTGCTGGATATCGACGGACGGATCCGCAGCGGCACCGGGAAAGCCCTGAAGAAGATCGGGCTGAGCGTGGGAGAAAACGAGAAGCTGATGGTGACGGCGATGGTCCTGTTCTGCGCCAGCGGCACCGGGATTTACGGATCCCTGACCTCCGGAATGACCGGGGACCACAGCATCCTGATCGCAAAATCGATTCTGGACTTTTTTACAGCCATGATTTTTGCCTGCCAGCTGAAGAAATCCACCATGCTGATCGGCATCCCTCAGCTCATTATTATGATGACACTGTTCCTGCTGGCGAAGGTGATCGTGCCGATGACGAACGATCCGATGATTGCGGACTTTAAGGCATGCGGCGGCGTGGTGCTGCTGGCGACCGGCCTGACCATCATGAAGGTGAAGGATATTCCGGTGGCGGATATGATTCCTGCGATGGTGCTGGCCATGCCGCTGAGCGGATTCTGGATGAACGTGATTGCCCCACTGATCTGAACGGGGTTTCAGGGCATGTGAAAGGCGCTTATTCATCAAAAAGCGGAGGCTGAACCAGATGGCTCAGCCTCCGCGGCATTTTCAGATCCAGACAGCGATTCGGACAGGGCCGCGCTCTCCGTCCGATTACTCCGCCTTTTCCAGAAAGGAAACCATCACATAGCCTTCGACCGCATCCGTTCTGACATGCACCCAGACCGGGTCCTCACAGGTTTCCAGGACGACGAGCCGCTGGTGCTTATAGAGGCGCATGAGGATTTCACCGGCAGGGGAGGGATCCGCCCGAAGGTTCAGGCTGGAATCATCCTCGATGTTTTCCACGCTGGCCAGCCAGGCGCCCTCCGGCAGATCATTCAAAGACGCTTCCGAAACAGGCATCAGGGTCGGGCGGGGCGTGGGCGTGGCAGCCGGCCCGGGGGTTTCCGCCAGCAACGGATCGGGCGTGGAGAGCTGAGCGGCGCCGGAGGCGGCTTTTTTCAGGACCATGCCCGGGAAATAAAAGGAGAGAATCTGCTGAAAGTTTTTCTTATATCTGGCGGCCATCCACTGGGCGCCCCGCTGGCTCATGCCGACGCCATGACCGTATCGGCCGGCGGTGAGCACAAAGCGATCCGTCTCCTCCGAGACGGTGATGATTTCATTGTCCGCTCCATAAATGCTGAGACCGAGGACCCGGATCAGGGCCGGAAACAGATCCAGGGAGAGCGTAAAGGTCCCTACGGGCGTAAAGCTGCTGAGTACCGGACCGGAAGACGGCGTCTCGAGCGGGAGCGGGGAGACCAGATCCTCCTCCGGTTCATAGGTCAGGGGATCCGGCGTGACCGGGGCCAGCAGACGGCGGCCGGAGACCTGCAGCGTCAGATTCAGCTTTGTCATCAGCCGGCTGGGAGACCGGAAGCGCGGGTTTGAAAGAGAGACCTCCGTTACGGCGTCCAGCCGGAGGCAGTCCGGCTGCTGTACATAATCCGCCATCTGGGGCTGGGCAAGAATCGTCGGGATAATCATCTCCAGCAGGGGCTCCGGAAGTCCGGAAGCATCCTTCCGGAAGGAAGCCTTTTTGACAATGGATTCCGGGTTTTCCACATCATAAGGGTCATCGACCGTGGCAAAGCAGCGGCTGCTTTCCTCTCCGGCCCATACATGGGAGGGCAGTTCCGTCTGACCGCCGTTGGAGGCGGAATAATAACAGTGCGCCAGCGCTCCGCCGGAATATCCAACCAGACCGGCGGTGGCCGCAACCGCTTCGGCAGAGCGGGAATGGCCGCCGGTGAGTCCGCGGAAAACCTGATCATTCGTGGTATCCACCACATCCCAGGCTTTTTTCGGATCCACCCGGCCCAGGGCATAGGTGCGGGCGCATACCGCCTGGGCTTTCAGCGCTTCCAGGGGGAAATCATCGCTCATCTCATAGGGCACGACGCCCAGGAGATAATCCTCCACACTGATTGAAAGAACAGGCTGGAGCTGGCCGCCGGAAACGGTCAGGGCCAGATCTCCCAGATACAGCGCGTCCCCGGGTGCAATCCGCAGCCCATGGGACAGGAGCGCCGTTCGGGAAGCCTTTTCCGCGCTGTCCGAGGCTACACGGGCCAGGAGAAGCTTCGCCCCGCAATTCAGGGAGGCGCCGCTGAAAAACAGGATCAGCTGATCCTGACGCACCTGAACGGTGAGCTTGCTGCCCGCCGGGAACAGCATGCGGCTGTTCTTTCCCCAGGAAAGGGAATAGGCGCCGGAGAGTGAAAGGTCAATCCGGTCCGTCAGGGCGAGACGGCGCAGGAGCACCCGGATGGAAGGAGCCGCCTCCTCCGCACCAGCAGGAAGGACGTGCATCGAGGCGGTAAAGAAAACCAGACAAAGCAGCAAAGACAGGAAACGCCGGAGCAAGATGGTATTCCTCCTTTACGGCTCCCGAACGGAGCGGGTAAAATCATTTCAGACCGGAAAAACAGGGGTGTGGCTATTTTTTCCGCTGTGCGTCCTTCCAGGACAGGATCTGTTCGAGACGCTCCTTATAGCGGGCTTCCTGCCCCTGATCTGTCGGATGATAAAAGCGCCGGCCTTTCAGACTGTCGGGGAGGCAGGGCATGGCTGTCATTTTTTCTGCATAATCATGGGCATACTGGTACCCTTTCCCGTAATCCAGCTCCTTCATGAGCCGGGTGGGCGCATTCCGGATATGCAGGGGGACCGGCGCATCCGGTTCCTTCTGAATCGCTTCCTTTGCTTCCATGGTGGCCATCTCCATGGCGTTGGACTTGCTGGCGAGGGACATATAGACCACGGCTTCCGCCAGATGGACGTTGCATTCCGGAACCCCGATGAAATGACAGGCCTGATAGGCGGCAACACCCACCTCCATGGCCCGGGGATCCGCCAGGCCGACATCCTCCGCGGCGAAGCGGAGCACCCGCCGGGCGATATACAGGGGATCCTCGCCCCCCTCCAGCATCCGCATCATCCAGTATACCGCCGCGTCCGGATCCGAATTCCGCATCGACTTGTGCAGGGCGGAAATCAGATTATAATGCTCTTCCCCGTCCTTATCGTACATGAGGCTCTTCCGGGACAGGCACTGGGCGAGGGTTTCCTCCGAAACGGCGATCCCCTGCTCGCTTACATCCCCGTTCAGTACGACCATCTCCAGGGTGGAAAGTGCAGAGCGGGCGTCCCCGTTGCAGAAATCCGCGATGGCTTCCAGCCCGCGATCCGGAATGGACACATGATCGCGGCCAAAGCCCCGGGGATCCGAGAGGGCGCGGCGGAGGAGCCAGAGGATATCTTCCCTGGTCAGTGCCTGCAGAACAAAAACCTTGCAGCGGGAGAGAAGCGCGGAATTGACTTCGAAGGAAGGGTTCTCGGTGGTGGCGCCAATCAGGATGATGCTGCCCTTCTCCACAAAGGGGAGGAAGGCATCCTGCTGAGCCTTGTTGAAGCGGTGAATTTCATCCACGAAAACGATCGTGCGGACGCCGTAAATCCGGTTTTCCTCCGCCTGGGTCATCACCTGACGGATTTCCTTAATGCCGCTGGTGACGGCGGAAAAATTAATAAAGTTAGCCTTCGTCTGGCGGGCGATAATCTGCGCCAGGGTGGTTTTTCCCACGCCCGGAGGACCCCAGAAGATCATGGAGGAAATCGTATCCGAGGCGATGAGCCGGCGCAGAACCTTGCCTTCACCGATCAGATGCTTCTGGCCGGCGAATTCTTCCAGCGTGTCCGGGCGCATCCGGGCAGCCAGCGGCTGAGACTGGAAGACGCGGGAATCCGGGTCGCCGGGATCCGGCGCCATCAGAGGCAGTTGTTCCGACATGGGCGGTTGATCCTCCAAGAGTTTCGGTTGAATTCATTTCTTTCCTATTATAGCCGCTATGGGGCAATCATGCAAATACCAGGATTCCCCTAACCCCTGCCCCCTTCCCCCTCAAGGGGGCAGGGGAATGAAAAGAATGATAGGGCTTTTTCTTCAGTGAAAGGAGACGAATGAGGAAAACTGAAAACGGACAGCGGAGACAGACGGTTCATCACAAAGAAAGCTTGCTTTTTCTTCCCGGATCAGATATTGTATAGATATCAGAGAAAAGGGAACGAGACGGACGGAAGAGGAGACCTGCATGAGGGCAAAGCGCTTTGACTGGCGTAGATTCCTGGGGAAGGTAGCGGTGATTGCCATT
>JAFRGU010000234.1 GCA_017433675.1 Clostridia bacterium | reverse complement strand
CGCAGAGATGGCGAAGCAGCATGACACCGTCGAGGAGGTGCTGGCAGAACTGGGGGCGACAGAGCAGAAACGGATCGAAGTCGTCAACAAATGCGACATCGCGGACCCCTGGCCGAGCTTTCCGGGTGCGGTGATGATCTCCGCGAAAACCGGGGCAGGAATCGAAGAGCTGAGGCAGAGGATCGCGGACGCGCTCCAGGAGAACCATACGCCGGTGATATTCATGATCCCCTTCGACCGGTACGGAATTCTTTCACAGATCCGGCCTCTGGGCCGGGTGATTACAGAGAAATATACTGACACGGGAACGGAAGTAACCATCGTGCTGGCAAAGGAGGATGTGAGCCGGATCGTTGCACAGCACGGAACTGCCATTATCAAGCAATAACTGTATGATCTGGACAAATAGCAACCAAGGCGGTACTGTTGCATTATTTTCTATTTTGTGCTATGATTCCCAAGGACTAAAGAGCTTGAAAAATAAGGGCTTGGAGGTCCTAAACCAGGAAAAGGAGAATATGGGAATGAAGAAGACGATCTGCAAGGTGGACTATGATACCGAGTCCGCTGAACTGCTGGGCAAGGTGACCGCTGGTTCCATCGGCGATCCCGCCGGATACGAAGAGTGTCTCTTCAAGACTCCGGACGGCAAGTTCTTCCTTTATACCAACGGCGGCGAAGAATCTCCCTATCAGAAGGAAGATATTAAGCGCATGTCTGCTGCGAAGGCCGACGAGTGGCTGAAGGCTCATCAGTAAGACGGCTGATGAAATGAAAAGCCGGAGACAGGGTTTCCCAAAGACCCTTCCCCGGCTTTTGTTATATGAACAAAGAAGGCGGCGCCGGGTGCGCCATCGAATACCAACGGAGGAAACACATGGGGAGAAAGGGCATCCTGTTTGACCTGGACGGGACACTGTGGGATTCCGCGGAGGCGGTGACCCTGAGCTGGAACCGGGTACTGGAACGGATCGGGCGGCCGGAAAGGATGACGACGGAAGGGATGTACGCCCTGATGGGGAAGACCATGGACGACATCGCCATGGCCATGTTTCCGACCGAAACACACGAAGAAGCCGTACGGGTGCTGGGCATCTGCATGGAGGAGGAAAACGCCTGTGTCCGGGAGCATGGCGGAAAGCTTTTCCCGGGTCTGGAGGAAATCCTGGCGGAGCTGAAGTCACAGGGATGGTTCCTCGGAATCGTAAGCAACTGCCAGGAAGGATATATCGAGGCTTTTCTGGCCTATCACCAGCTTGAAAAGTATTTTGACGATACGGAAAATGTCGGACATACCGGTCAGGGAAAGGGTCACAATATCCGGCTGGTGGTGGAACGGAACCGCCTTGAGAGGGCGATCTACCTTGGGGATACCCAGGGTGATTATGACGCAGCGACGGAAGCCGGGGTCCCTTTCCTGCACGCCGCCTATGGCTTTGGCACCGTGCCGGCCGGGACCGCTTCCATCTCCGACATCCGGGAGCTGCCGGACGCAGCTGTAAAGCTGCTGAGCTGAGAATAAACAATGACCGCCGGAGCAGATCAAAAGCGCCGGCATTTCTTTTATCCGAAAAAGAAGTGTGGTAATATACTGGAAAAGGCCGGGAAAGGAGGAGCGGCAGGGTGGGGGAAGCAAAGAAAGCAGGAGCTCCGGCTTCCGAAACGGGAAAGCGCGGCGAGGACGCCCGGATGAAAATCCCAGCACTGCTGCACCTGACGCGGCTGGGATATGAATACCTGCCGGCCCGGAGTTGCGGAAGGGATCCGGAGACCGGAATCCTGCCGGGCGTGCTCAAAGCCGCCGTGGAACGGATCAATGATGCGGAGATCAGCGATGAAAGCGCCCGGAGACTGACAGAGGATCTGCGGGAACGTCTTGGGGAAGACGATCTGGGACAGGGCTTTTACAGAATGATCCGCGACGGATGGAACGGGCTGCAGCTGATCGACTATGCCCATCCGGAACGGAACCGCTTTCAGGCAGGGGCAGAGATTCCGTGTGTTCATGGGCGTAACCGCTTCCGGCCGGACCTTACCCTTTTCGTGAACGGGATGCCGCTGGCGATGATGGAGGTCAAGAACCCGGAACAGCGGGGCGGTATTCTGGCTGAATATGACCGGATGTGCCGAAGATACCGGCAGGGAAGCTTTCGCAGATTTCTGCAGGCGGCGCAGATCTGGATCTTCTCCAATGACGCGGAACCGGACGGGCAGGCGCTGCTGCCAAGAGACGGCGTGTATTACACCACGGCTTCCGGACACGAGTTTCCTGTCTATCCCGGCCCCGGAAGAAAGGGAATCCCCCGGGTTCCCGGAATAAACCGGGAAACTGAGCGGAAGATTCTGGCAGATTTCGGAATGACAGGAATCCGGAAAACAGAATTATACCGGAAATGGACCGCAGCCGATACCCCGACCCACCGGATGCTGACGGCAATGATGGCTCCGGAACGTTTCCTGTGGCTGATTCGGTACGGGATCCGATACACCCGGGAAAACGGTCCGGACGGCCCGGTGCTGCGGAAGCGGATGCTGCACCGGGATGAAACGGAAATCCTGCGGAAGCTGGACGGGAAGATCCATCGGGGAGCGCGGAACTGGACGATTCCTTGCCCGCGTCCGGGAAGCCGTATCACTCTGGGCGCCGCTGCTGCCGTTTTTCTGAAGGAGAGGATGCCGGGAGCCCGGATGATCTGGATTACCGGCGATGAAGACGAAAGGAAGCGGACGGAGGAAGCCTTTCGAAGGCAGGGCCTGGCGGAAGGAACGATCCGGTGCGCAACCGCTGAAGCGTTTTTGAGGGAACCTGTACCAACAGAGAATAATATTATTTTCCTGCCGGCAGAAAGCGGACAATACCGGACGGAACGGACACTGCAGACCCGGATCAGGAAGGGAAACGCGGAAGCGATCCTGATCACGATCGGGGAGTGCGAAATCCATGAAGGCGGAAACTATACCTATCTGCTGCAGTGCGCGGACGGCAGCCTGTACTGCGGGTGGACAAGCAATCTGGAACGGCGGGTGAAGGCCCACAACGCCGGACAGGGAGCAAAGTATACCCGGAGCCGGCGGCCGGTGAAGCTGGTATACTGGGAGGAATATGATACCCGGGAAGAAGCCATGCGCCGGGAATGGCAGATCAAGCAGATGCGCAGAAACGCAAAGGAACAGCTGATCCTGAAGAGAGACGTCTGAAAAGCCGTCGCAGAACACTGGCTGAATCAGGGAAGGTACGGAAAGGGGAGCAACAGATGAACCGGCCAATGGAACAGAAAACTGTCTGGGTGACCGGGGGCAGCAGCGGCCTGGGGTACCACACGGCGAATGCGCTGCGGGATGCGGGATGGACCGTGATTGCGGGCGCCCGGAGCTTCCAGGAGCCCGGGGATCAGGACGGCATCCACCGGCTGCCGCTGAATGTGCGGGAGGAAGAAAGCTGCGCCGCCTTCCGGAAAAGGGCGATGGAGATCAGCCCGCGAATCGATGCGCTGGTGCAGTGCGCGGGGGTTCTCGTGCTGGGAAGCTGCGAGGAAACCACAATTGCGGAATACCGGAAGGTGATGGATACCAATTTTCTGGGTATGGTCCGGATGAACCAGGAGGCACTGCCCCTGATGCGGAAAGCAGGCGGGGGAAAGATCGTGCTGTTCAGCAGCATCAACGGGCTGATGGGAATTCCATTCCAGAACGCGTATACGGCGAGCAAGCACGCCATCGAAGGATACGCAGAGGGTCTGCAGATGGAAACCCGTCCCTTCGGAATCCAGATATGCCTGATTGAGCCGGGGGACCACCGGAGCGGCAGTCAGCACACGCGGGGTCACGCGGAAAGGATGGGACCGGAGAGCCCTTACGCGGCTGCCTATGCCAGCGCTACGGCAAAGATCCATCATGACGAAACCCACGGAAGCGATCCCGAAGTGCTCGGACGAAAGGTGGCCCGGATGCTGGATAGGAAAAATATCCCCTTCCGGAAGCGGATCGCAAGCCCGGACCAGCACCTGGCAGTCTACCTGCACAAATTTTTGCCGGCCCGGATGAACGAACGGATCCTAAGGGGATATTATCTGCACGGATAAGCATGCATCCGTGTTCAGCATGATTCTCCGGCGAATCGGTTGAACCATGCGCGCTCGTGAAATGCCTTTTTTTTCGGTATCACCGGTTCGGAAGCCGCGATACCGACCGGCAGGATGCAGACCAGCTCCAGATCTTCCGGGACATGCAGGATCCGTGCGATCCGGTCACAGATTCTGTCGGTGTCGGTGATGTGCCCTTCATACCAGCAGCTCTGATAACCCAGGGACGTGATGGCCAGCAGCATATTTTCAATGGCGGCGGCATAATCCTGGGTCGCGAAGCACCGATCCCGGTATGCATTGATTCTCCGGGAAAGAACGCAGATCATCGCCGGCGCTGTTTCCCCGACCGGCGGATCAATCACCGCCCGGATCCGGGCCAGCATCTCGGGATCGTCCACCGCGATCAGGCTGGTTGTCTGCCTGTTGCATCCGGACGGGGCCGCCAGCCCCGCCTCCAGGATGCATGTCAGATCCTCCCGCGGAACCCGGTCCGGCAGATACCGCCCGCGATAGCTCCGCCGCTGCTTGATCAGTTCCGTCAGACCGGGCGTATCTTTCAATGAGAGCACATAAATCTGACAGGGATTTTCCGGCCCCCACAGAGAGGGGATGACTTCCAGCTCCCTGAAGCCAACGCTCTGGTAAAAACGGTTCGTGCGGTCATAATCCTCATAGTATCCCATCTGCACGGTTTTGACCTGCATGAATTCATAGCCGGCCTCAGCCGCAAACGCCTTTGCCGCCATGAACAGCTTTTTTCCGATGCCGCGATGATGGCATGGCTTTCGGACACCCATTACTGCCAGTTCCGCGGTGGCTTTGCCGGTTTCCTTCAGGCAAAGGAACCCAACGGCTTTCCCGCTTCGCTCCGCCGCGAAGAAGGTCTGATCCCGGCTGCCGCGGATATACTGCTCCCTTGTTTCCGGAACCTCGAACCATTCCTTCAGAGATTCCAGGATTTCCCGCGCGATCCGTTCCTTTTCAGCCGGTTCATCCACCTGCCGGATTACCGGAGGAGGAAGGCGCTTTTCCAGCCGGTACAGGTGTTCCTCATCCATCTCAGCGTTTCCGTTTTTATAATCGTATCCCATCTTCTGATAAAACGGAAGCCCGGTGACCGAAGCGGGGATCTCGATCCGATTGGCCCGGAAGGCAAAATCATCCTGTTCCAGCGTCTCTACGATCATGCGGCCGATCCCTTTTCCCTGATGCGCCGGATGCACAAAGACGGTGAACAGACTGCTTTCATCCTCCCGGCCCCAGTAGGGGCCGATCGCACCGCAGCCGATGATGTCCCCCGCCTCCTCGACGACATAAAAGTGCGTCCAGGAAGCTCTTTGCAGAACGTGTTCGGGCGTCTGCGTTTTTACGAGCTCCTCCATCAGCTCCACGGGGTAATCCCGGACATTTGAAATCCGGATTGTTGCAATAATGAGATCGGAAACTGCCGGGGCGTCCTGTTCCCTGAATCTTCTGATGATCATGATTCCTCCTCCTGCCTGAGAAACCAGGAAATCCCTTGTTGACATGCTTTTTTTTCGGTATAATTCACTTGCATCCGGCCGGGAACGGGATACGATCCCGCCCCTTCACAAACATGGCGATTTCCAGGGGCGTTTCCAGAAGTATAGCATTTTCGGAGAAAAAAACACAGCCCGTTCCGGCAGGAAGAACGGGCCACAGAGATTTTCTGTTCTGTGTATCCTGTTCTCAGCTGGCACCGGACAGAATAATTCACTGATTCACAGGGAGGAAAGAGCGGAAAAATGCCTTTTCAGATCATTCGGAATGATATCACCAAAGTCCGGGCGGATGTGATTGTGAACAGTGCCAATCCGCAGCCGGTCATCGGAAGCGGGACCGACTCAGCGATCTATGCCGCGGCCGGGGCGGAGAAGCTGCTGGCCAGGCGGCGAAGGATCGGGGATATCACGCCGGGAGACGCCGCGGTTACCCCGGCTTTCCATCTTCACGCCAAGCATATCATCCATACCGTGGGGCCGGTATGGGTGGACGGAGACCATGGAGAAAGAGAGACGCTCCGCTCCTGTTACCGCCGATCCCTGACCCTGGCCGCGGAGCTGAAGGCCAGGAGTATCGCTTTTCCGCTGATCGCAACCGGCGTATACGGATTCCCCCGGGATGAGGCGCTGAGCATTGCGCTGGGGGAGATCCAGAAATTCCTGCTGAATCATGAAATGCAGGTCATTCTGGTGGTCTTCGAGCGGAGTTCCTTCGAGCTGTCCCGGAGGCTGGTCGGGGAGATTGAAGCATTTATTGATGACTATGGCGTCGCAGCCGTCCGGGAGGCCGAGTACGCTTTCGGCACCTTCCCGGAGCCTAAAGTCAGGCGCAGGACAGAATCACTGCCTGCTACGGGCAGTGCGGAACTGCTTGAGAACGAGAACCGCCGCAGGACAGAATCACCGCCTGCTTCCGGCCGCGCGGAAGAGTTTGACGAAGTGAACCGGCGCAGGCTGAAATCATACACCTTCCGGAAACGGGAGAACCAGTCCTGGAGAGAAAACACGCTCGATGATCTGTCTCCGATTCCGGCGGAAAAAACAGACGTCTGTCCGCCGGTGACTTTCTCCGATGCCCTGGACGCCATGCCGGCGACGGGCATGGTGCCGAAGGAATCCAGCCTGGAAAGCCTGCTGGCACATACGGGGGATACCTTCCAGCAGCGTCTGCTGCAGCTGATCGACGAGAGCGGAATGACGGACGCGGCGGTATACAAGAAAGCCAATATCGACCGAAGGGTGTTTTCCAAAATGCGGTCCCGAAAAGACTATAAACCCAGGAAGGTGACAGCTGTGGCGTTCGCCATTGCGCTGGAGCTGGATCTGGATACAATGACAGACCTGCTTTCCCGGGCGGAGATCGCGTTTTCCCCCAGCAGCAAGTTTGATCTGATCGTTACCTACTTCGTCACCCATCGGAACTATGATATCTTCGAGATTAACGCCACCCTGTTCAAATACGGGCAGCCGATTCTCGGAGAATAAAACGGGACTGCCGGAGGCAAGGCCTGGAGATCATCCGGGCTTTTTTTCAT
>JAFRGU010000233.1 GCA_017433675.1 Clostridia bacterium | reverse complement strand
ATATGCCGGAAGAGCTGAAGAAGAAACAAACTGTTACTGCTGCGAAAGATGCTGTGAAGCTTCTCGTTTCTCTCGGCCTCGTTCCTGAAGGATCCATTTCACTGGAGTCTTTGGCAAGTTAGTCAACCAACTACAATCTTCGCCTCTCAGAGGCTTGTTTGCTATACGTTTCTTTGTCTGGTGGCCCCACTGCGCTCGTGAATGATGTTTTCACACTACTTCCATTTGTCTGAGCCTCCATGTTGTAATGTACGGCACGGCTCTTCTCTTTGGTCATTTTATCGTACGTCCTTATGTCACCGAAGCAACTGGACAGATCGTGGTGCAACAGAAGAACCAACGTCAATTTAGTCGTCGGGCTACGGGCCCATAAAAACACCGACTATCGCCGCTCCTCCATTATACTCACATTTCTCTTTCTTGTACCATATACTCCTGTTTCATTTATCGTGGTGCTACGTTTACGGAGCATGAGGATTTAGTATGGAAAGCCGTTTGATCGAGATTGATACGGAAGAACGGCGGATTCTTTGGGAGCTCAGCGATAGAGTGGCTTCCGAAGAATCTTCGATACGCAGCGCGATCCGGGTCATAACGGATCTGGATGTCCTTTTTTGCCTGGGCGAAGGTTGAGCATGAAAATGGACGCCAAACCTGTGCGTCTGACAGCGAAACGGAGAATCCGCCTGGTGAATGTCCGGCATCCGCTGCTGGGCCGGGCGGCCTGCGTTCCGCTGAATCTAGAAATGACGGTGCCGGATACCGGTATTGCCGTTATCGGACTGAACACCGACGGAAAGGCCGTGTGCTTGAAAACCGTGGGACTGCTGTCGCTTATGGCGCAGAGTGGGCTGCATGTACCCTGCGGAGACGGGACCGTCATCAGCATGACGAATCGGGTGCTGTGCGATATCGGCGACAGCCAGAGTATCAGCCAGAACCTGTCCACCTTTTCCGGCCATAGGACGAACGTGATCCGGATTCTGGGGGATTGCAGCAGGGACAGCCTGGTCCTGCTTGACGAACTCGGCAGCGGAACAGATCCGGCGGAGAGCTCCGGCCTGGTGGCTGCCATCCTTGAGGAACTGCTTCGTCGCAGATGCTTTTTTATAGTCACTACGCATAATCCTCAGATTAAGCAATGGGCAGAACAGCGGGAACATGTTATTTCGGTGCGTATGGCAGTTGATCAGGTCTCCCTGATGCCGCTGTACCGACTGGAGCTGGGCATGAGCGGAGAAAGCTGCGCGATAGAGATTGCCTGCCACCTGGAGATGGATGAAGGACTGCTGAAACTGGCCAGACAGGTTGCCGACCATGGACCGGAAATGGACCAGGAGCCCGTGAATAAGCCGATGCGTATACCGGCGACCTGTCTTCAGCGCATTCCGGCAAAAAAAGGAAGGATCCTTTGAGAAGTTCAAAAGGGGAGACAGTATGCTGCTGATTCCGGAGCGAAAGTACGCCATTGTTTACAGGCCTGCGGATGATGAGGGGAACGTGGTCATTCAGCTGCAGGGACGAAAGATGACCGTACGGCATCACCAGCTGAGGCTGCTGGTGCGGGCGGATCAGCTGTATCCCGACGACTATGATTTTTCGATTGTGTTTGATACCGTGGAAAACCTGAAGGCGGCCCACACAATGTCGCGAAAGTTCGATCCGAATGCTGTGATTGTGGTGTGCGAAGGGAAAGAAGAAAAATAACAACCCTATCCTGAAGACAAAAATATGAGATGGTTTTCCTTCCGTTTTCGTGGTACAATAAAATATCGAGGGCAGGAGGAAAAGGCATGGCGTACGAACTGAAATCGGCCCGATATCTGGCGGCAGAGATTCTCCGGGCTGTTCTGGCACCTGGAGACCGGGCGATCGACGCGACCATGGGCAACGGACACGACACAGCCCTGCTCTGCAGTCTGGTGGGACCGGAGGGCCGGGTTTATGCCTTCGATGTTCAGCCGGCGGCCCTGGAGGCGACCCGCAGACGGCTGGCGGAGGAAGGACTTGCCGGACAGGCGGAGCTTTTTCTTCTCGGGCATGAGCATATGCGGGAAGCAGTGGGAGAACCGGTGAAGGCGATTGTCTTTAATCTCGGCTGGCTTCCGGGCGGGGATCACCGGATCACCACCCGGACGGAGACCACGCTGCCGGCGATTCAGCAGGCACTGGCACTGCTGATGCCGATGGGCGTGCTGGTGATCTGCGTATATCCCGGACATCCGGAAGGAGAGCGGGAGCAGGAGATGGTAACGAGGCTGCTGAGCCGCCTTTCCCCCCGGGAATACAACGTGCTGATGCAGCAGTTTCTGAATGCCGGAGCCGGCGCCCCGCTGTGCTTCGCCGTGCAGAAACAGAGGGGGTCGGAACCACGGGCATGAAGCGCGAGCATACCCAGATGATGACGTCAGGTCCCATTACGCGCCAGCTGATCCGCTTTTCGGTACCCCTGGTGCTCGGCAACCTGTTTCAGCTTTCCTACAACATGGTGGATACCATCGTGGTGGGCCGA
Source organism: Clostridia bacterium (assembly GCA_017433675.1). Lineage (GTDB taxonomy): Bacteria > Bacillota > Clostridia > Christensenellales > Aristaeellaceae > Aristaeella. The sequence goes on along the minus strand of JAFRGU010000233.1, from coordinate 5,570 downwards.
TTTACGGGCAGCGCCGGTCTTGCGGCGACAGGAACCTGTGATCAGATCATGAGCCTGCTGATTCTCGGCGTTTCCGGGGTCTGCATCGGCGCCTCCGTCCTGATGGGCAACTTTTTCGGGGCGAAGGACCGGGAACAGCTGCTGGCAGAAATGAAAACCACGGTTTCCCTGGGGCTGATTTTTGCCGCCCTGATCATGGCGGCGGGAATTCCGATGACCGGCGCTGTGCTGCATCTGATGCGGATTCAGCCGGAAGCCATGCAGGACGGGCTGACCTATCTGCGCATCATCTTTCTCGGGCTGCCCTTCATGTGCCTGTACAATACTTATGCTGCGGCGCTGCGCAGCGTGGGGGACTCGGATACCCCGGTCCGCTATCTGGTGCTTTCCTGTGTGATCAACATCTGCATGGATCTGCTGCTGGTGGCGGGATTCCGTCTGGGGGTGGCCGGCGCCGCCATTGCGACCGTCCTGGCCCAGGGAATCAGCGCCATGATGTGCATCCGTCATGTCAGCCGGCATGTGCCTGAACTCCGGTTTTCATGGAGGACGCTGCGGATGGACCGGGATCTGGCGGTCCGGACCCTTTCCTACGGCGGCCTGACCGCGCTGCAGCAATGCAGCCAGCCCATCGGGAATATCATCATCCAGAGCAGCGTCAACACCCTGGGCGTTACGGCTGCAGCGGCTTTCAGCGCAGTCCGGAAAATTGAGGATATCGGGCTGCTTCCCGGGCGAAGCATTTCCTCCGGGATCACGGCCTTTACAGCCCAGAATGAAGGGGCGGAGCTTCATGACCGCACCCGGGAGGGCTTCCGGAAGGCGATGGGGCTGGAGCTCGGATGCGGTCTGCTCGTCAGCGCGTTTGTGCTGCTGCTCCGGCAGCCGCTGATGGCCCTGTTCACAACGAATGGGGAGATTATCCTTGCCGGGGTGGATTATTTCCGGCTGATCGGCTTCTGCTACTGGCTGCCCTGCCTGACGAACGGCTATCAGGGATATTTCCGGGGGATCGGGCGCATGGGGACCACGCTGCTGGCGACGCTGACCCAGATCTCTGTGCGGGTGGGCGTCACGCTCCTGACCGTCCCAGCTATCGGACTCCCCGGCGCGGGGCTGGCATGCGTCGCGGGCTGGAGCCTGATGATTCTCTGGCAGATTCCCTGGCAGATTCACTGCTCCCGCCGGCTGCGGGACTGATAAAAGACAAAAAGGAACGGAGGGAAAAAAGATGGATCCAAACCAGTACAAACGGAACGAACTGCTGGCTCAGAAGGTCATCAAGGGGCTGAATTCCCGGAACATGACCGGATACTATGCCGCTGACCGGGAGGAGGCGCTGAAAACGGCGCTGTCCCTGATCCCGGAAGGGAGCTCGGTGACGATGGGCGGCGGCATGAGCATCCACGAAATCGGACTCTCCCAGGCGCTGAAGGAAGGGAACTGGCACTTTATCGACCGGGACCAGATCGCGGACAAGCGGGCGGCGATGCTGGCAGCCTATGACGCGGACGTCTTTCTTTCCAGTGTCAATGCCATGACGGAGGACGGGATTCTGGTCAATATTGACGGAAACGCCAACCGGGTTTCCGCCATCGCCCAGGGACCGAAAAAGGTGCTGTTCATCGTCGGAATGAACAAGGTCTGTGACGATATCGATGGCGCCATGAAGCGGGCCCGGAATGTGGCCGCCCCGAGCAACGCGCAGCGGTTCGGCTTTTCCACACCCTGCGCCAAGACCGGATCCTGCATGAACTGCAAATCTCCGGATACCATCTGCTGCCAGTTCCTGATCACGCGTTTTTCCCGGCATCCCGGGCGGATTCATGTGATCCTGGTGAATGATTTTCTGGGGTTCTGAATCCAGCTGACAGAAGGAGAAGCATCATGGCGGCCAATACGGACCGGAACCTGCAGAAGCAGGTGATTTATTCGATTTATGTGCGGGCCCATACCGAGGAAGGAAGTTTTCGCGCCGTGATTCCGGATCTGGACCGGATCCGGGAGTTGGGGACGGATATCATCTGGCTGATGCCGATCCATCCCATCGGGATTCAGGGGAAGAAGGGCAGCCTCGGCTGCCCCTACGCCAACCGGGATTACCGGGATGTGAATCCGGAATACGGAACGATGGCGGATTTTCAGGCGCTGGCGGACGCAATCCATGAACGCGGAATGAAATGCATCATCGATGTGGTGTATAATCATACCTCTCCGGATGCAATCCTGCTGCAGGAGCACCCCGAATTCTACTACCGGGACGGGCAGGGAAAAACCGGCAACAAGATCGGCGACTGGGCGGATGTGATCGATCTGGATTACACGGTGCCCGGGCTCTGGGATTACCAGATCGAAACCCTGAAGCGCTGGGCGCGGATTGTGGACGGATTCCGGTGTGATGTGGCGTCCTTCGTGCCGGTGGAATTCTGGAAAAAAGCGCGGGCGGCGGTGGAGGAAATCCGTCCCTGCTGCATCTGGCTGGCGGAAACCGTGCATCTGAGCTTCGGCAACCTGGCCCGGCGGGAGGGATTCTCCTGCAACCGGGATTCGGAAGATTTTGAAGCTTTTGATCTGGAATATGAATATGATATCCGGGAGAGCTTCGACCGCTATCTGGCGGGAGAAGCTGTCCTCAGCCACTGGCTGGACCTGATGAACTTCCAGGAGGCGGTGTATCCGGAGAATTATAACAAGATGCGTTTCCTGGAGAATCACGATCAGCCCCGCATCTGTTCCAGAATTCATCCGAAAAGCGACCGGGACAACTATACCGCCATGCTGTTCTTCCTGAAGGGAACAACGCTGCTGTATGCCGGGCAGGAGTTCAGCTGTGAACATACGCCCAGCCTGTTTGAAAAAGAAGTGTTTCCCAGGGACGGACAGGACAACAGCGCATATTTCCGGAAGCTGAGCGATATCAAGCACAGCGCGCTGGACGCGGATGACGCCTTTGACGCGAGAGCGGACGATATCCACGATATCGCGATTCTGCTCCGGCAGAGTGGCCCCCGAAAGAAAATCGGGGTTTTCAGCCTCAAATCCCGGCAGGCGGAGACCGCCGTGCCGGCTCCGGACGGGAATTATCAGAATCTGATCGACGGCCGGGACGTTCCGGTCCGAGACGGAAAACTCTTCTGCGACGGACGTCCGGTGATTTTCACCTTTACGGAGATTCCTCACGAGAAATAATGAAAGGAGAGCACGATCATGAAACACCAGTTTGAAAGAAAAGCAGGCACATCCACAGTGAAAACGGCTCAGGGGCTGATTCAGGGCTACCGGCATGACGGGCTGGCCATTTTCAAGGGGATTCCCTATGCGACGGCGGTCCGGTTCCATGCGCCTGAACCCGTACAGCCCTGGGAGGGGGTTCTGGACGCCAGCAGCTACGGATATGTATGCCCCCTGATGACGAACGAACAGCCGCGCGGAGAGCTGTATGTACCGCACCGTTTCTGGCCCATGGACGAGCACTGCCAGAACCTGAACATCTGGACTCCGGGGCTGGACGACGGGAAACGGCCGGTGCTGGTCTGGCTGCACGGCGGCGGATACGCAGCGGGTTCCGCCATCGAACACATCGCCTATGACGGGGCGAACATGAGCCGGCTGGGGAATGCGGTGGTGATCTCCATTAACCACCGGCTGAACGTGCTGGGATACTTTGACCTGTCCGATTTCGGAGAAGAATACGCCAACTCCGGCAACGCGGGCGGGGACGATATTATCGCTGCGCTTCGCTGGATCCATGAGAACATTGCCGCTTTCGGCGGCGATCCGGAAAATGTGACGGTGTTCGGGCAGTCCGGCGGCGGTGCCAAAGTGACAACGCTGCTGCAGAGCCCCGCGGCGGACGGCCTGTACGCCAAAGGAATCATCATGAGCGGCGTGATCGGTCCTGTGCTGGCGGATGCCGCGGGCAGCGGGAAGGAGCTGGCGGAAGCCATCCTGAAGGAGCTGAAGCTTCACAGCGTGAAGGAACTGGAGACGGTGGATTATGCCCCGCTGGCCCGGGCCTACCGTAAAGTCAGCCCGGCCCTGAAGCAGGCCGGCAAATACGTGGGCGGATGCCCCCATCCGAATGCGTACTACCTGGGAGAACCGATGGGGCACGGGTTCCGGCCGGAAACGAGTAAGATCCCGCTGATGATCGGCAGCGTGTTCGGGGAGTTTACTTCCTTCGCGCCGATGCCCTATGACCGGGAGGCCATGTCTGAGGCGGAGCAGATCGCGGCGATCCGGCTCACCTGGGGCGAGAAACCGGCGGACGCCCTGATTCCGCTGTTCCGGAAAGCCTATCCGGAGCGGAAGATCATCGATCTGCTGAGACTGGACTTCATTTTCCGGGCACCGGAGATCCCGTATATCGCGGAAAGAAGCAAGCTGAACAACACTACCTGGTCCTACCTCTTCAACATGGATCAGCCCATTGACGGCGGCAATACGCCCTGGCACTGCTCCGATATCCCCTATGTTTTCCATAATATCGATCTGGTGGAATACCCCCACGGACCGATGGCGGAAGCCGGGCTGGCAGAGCGGATCCAGGAGGAAGCCTTCCGGTCCGTGATGGCATTCGCGGCAAACGGAAATCCGGACAATGAAACCATTCCGGCCTGGCCGGCCTGCAGCGCGGACAGGGAAAACGTGCTGATCCTGGACGGAAAGACCCGGGTGCTGCAGAACCATGACCACGAGATCATGCAGGTTTACGCAGAATACGCAGAAGAGATTACCCGGAAGATGTTCGCTGCCGCAGGGCAGATCCAGCACTGAAAAACCGGAGGACAGAACCATTGCGGGCGGCAGCGATCCTGCCGCCCATGCTTTTTCAGGGGAAACCTTTGAGCCGGGAATTCCTTTACAATCCGGCAAATCGATGTATAATACAATTATTCCATGCTTCCGCGCCGGGAGCTTCGGCCCCGGACGGCAAACGGAAGCAGGAAAATATATTATTTTTACGACGGGTATCCGGAACAGGAACGCATGCGGATCGGGGATGATTTTCCCGGCTGATCCGGCGCGGCCGGGACGGAACCTGAACGGAGGCAGCCATGACAAAAACGAACATTCGCACAAAAAGCACCCGGATGACGCTGCTGGCAATGCTGGTGGCGATTTTGGTTGTACTGGCATTCGTCAACATTCCCATGCCGATGGGGCTGTCCATTACTTTCAATATGATTCCGGTGGCCATTGCCGCCATGGCAATGGGTATTCCGGGCGGAATCATCGTGGGCGGCGCTTTCGGACTGATCAGCTTCCTGCAGTGCTACGGGATCTGCGGCATCAGCGGCATGGGCGTCGCGCTGGTGACGGCGAATCCGTCCTTTGGGTTTGCCTGTCTGATGTTTATTCAGCGGTTTGTATCCCGGGTGCTGGTGGGCGTGCTGGCGGCACTTGTTTTCCGGGGAATGGGAAAGACAAAAGCCCCGATGTATGTCCGGGGCATGATTACCGGCTTTTCCGCCGCCTTTTTCAACACGCTGTTCTTTATGACCCTGCTGGTGCTGCTGTTCGGGCAGACGGAATTTATGCAGAACCAGATGGCCGGGCGGGGCGTTCTT
>JAFRGU010000232.1 GCA_017433675.1 Clostridia bacterium | reverse complement strand
GGCACGGCTCTCGCCATCCGCAACCTCAATCGTCGCGACTGTCCACAGGACAGCTCGCTCGTTTCGGTTGACCTCACAACCGACGAGATTTCCGCCACAGGCGGTCGTCGGTTGTTCGCCCGTTGAAGCCTGCAGCGGTACAAAGGCTCTGCCGGCGCTGACGCTTGGCACAGCCTAAGTGCCGGCGGGCTCAAAGGGCCTCGCGACGGAATCACCCGCCCGGGCTGCCTCATTATGGGCTACTGCGGAGGTTTTTCTGCTTCGCTTTTTCCCGCCCGGGCTGCTTTCTGTGGGCTTTTTCGAAAGTTTTTCAGTTACTTTACCTGAGACTGAGAGTCTCGGTAAGAACAAAATATTTGAGCTTAAAAATGTAAAAAGAATGGACATTTGAACAAAAATGTTATATAATAAACCTGCCGGTGAATAGCCGGCAGGCGAGGAGAAATATGCGGAGCGGATGCGCCTGCTAATCTGACGAAGAGAGGCAGGTGGTGCACATGAGTGCTTATGAAATCACTATGGTGGTTCTCACGGCAATCAGTGTCATCATTGCTTTAGTGAAGGCTATCAGCCGGAACGACAAGTAAAGCAAAACCACCGCATATTGCAACTATGCGGTGGTCTTTTCGGTATCACGTCCAGTTGGCGTGAAGCTCCGGAGCATCCACTCTCCTCGCTCTTTTATTATATGCATTTGAGGAAAAAAGTCAAGGATGAAGGATCGATGAAGGTCGGTCCTTTTTTATTAGAAAACACGGAGGAGGGATGAATTGGTTTACTTTGGGACGCGGCTTTCGGAGAACATTTCGAGACGGGAGCCGGAGGGGTATCTGATCTGTCTGAACGTGCCGGTGGCGCGGACGGGGACACAGGAGTATCTGCCGAGCGAGCTGGGAATGCCGGGGATGGATGACCGGATGATTCCGGTGGAACGGACCGCGGAGGAGGTTTTCTCGCCGGCGTGCATGGCCTCTTTTGAGGGGATGCCGGTGACGGACGATCATCCGGCCGCGGCCGAGGGGGTCACGGCGGAGAATATCCGGTATCTGCAGAAGGGGCACGCGCTGAACATCCGGCGGGGACCGCCTCCGGAGGACGATCTGCTGATGGCGGATCTGATCATTACGGATCCGAAGCTGATCGGGGAGATTCTTGATGGGAAAAGGGAGATCAGCTGCGGATACAACTATGTGCTGAGTGAAGAGGAAGGGAAGTATTACCAGCGGGAGATTCGCGGGAACCATGTGGCCGTCGTGGACGCGGGACGAGCCGGACCGCGAGTTTCTATCAAGGACTCGGAAACAAAAACCAAATCTATCGAAGGGAGAACGAATATGAATCGGAAGAACAAGGTGTTCGCAAGGATGATGGCCCGCATGGCCAAAGACGGGGATACGGAAGCCCTGGAGGAGGTGATCGCTGAAATCATGGGCGAGGAGCCGGAGACTGTTGCAGCTGCCGTGAAAGAACAGGGAAATGCGGCTGGCGGCACTGCTCCGGCCGCGCCTGTGGTGGTGGAGACGCCGGTGGAACAGCCGGTGATCATCGACTGCGGGCCGGAGATTTTGGAAGCGCTGCAGCGGATTATCGCCCTGCTCGGCGGGACTGCGGGTGACTGCGGAAACACGGAAAGGCAGGAGGATCAGGATCCGGATGAGGTGGAGGCTTCTGTCGGAGTTTCGGCTGCCGAAGCTGCTGAGGCCATTGCTGAGACCGTAGAAGCGACCGCAGAAGCCGTAGCCCAGACGGTGGCGGAAGCCATGGGGATGGGGCGGGTGAATGAGGATCCTCTGGAAGATGAAGATCCCATCGAGGAACTGATCGAAGAGATTCTGGAAGAGACAGCGGGAGAAGAGGAAGAGCCTGTATCCGAGGAGCTTCTGTCCACGATCCTTGAGCAGGAGGAAGAGGCAGATGAAAACCCGGAGGAGGAGAAGGAGGCGTCCACAGATGCACTGCGGGCTGTGCTGGCTTCCTTCGCGCCGAAGATCCGAAAGATGAGCCTAGATGAACGTAAAGTGTTCAATGCCAGAGTCGCAGCCAAAATGAAAAAGATGACCCGGAAAAACGGGAAAAACCCGTATGCCGCTATCAGGGATGCGCAGGCTCGGGATTACAGCGGCCGGGATCTGGGTGAAAAGATCATGAAAGAGCGTAATGCCAACAGGAGGGTGTGATCAGGGGGGCTTTCCGATCGAATCCAACGCAAGGCGCCACTGGCGCCTCGCGCCCCTGAACTCCCTTCGGTGTAATTGCTAAAACAGGAGGATATATAAATGGGAAAGGTTTTGAGTTCTTTTACCAACGGATGGGCCGGGAGTATTGCCCGGAACCGGGATGACGTCGTGGTGGCGCTGGCGAACAAGAGCGGGAATGATATCGCCTTCGGGGTGGCGGTGGCGCTGGACGAGACGAAGACGGGCGTGGTGCCCTTCGACGGGAACACGCACACGGGGGCGGACTTCGTGGGCGTGACTGTGCGGCTGGCCAGCAAGACGCCGGATACCTACGGCAGTAATGAAGGGAAATACGCGGCCAATGAGATGGTGGACGTGCTGGTGCGGGGGCATATCGTCGCGAAGGTGATTACCGGGACGACTGCTCTGGGAGCTTCGGTTTCGATCCGGAAGAGCGATAACGCTTTTGCG
>JAFRGU010000231.1 GCA_017433675.1 Clostridia bacterium | reverse complement strand
TTCCCCGCAGCCTCATCCAAAAGTATCGCGAGGGACTGATCGTGGGCAGCGCCTGCGAGGCGGGCGAGCTGTTTCGCGCGGTGCTGGACGGCCGGGACGACCGGGAGCTTCGGAAGATCGCTTCCTTCTACGATTACCTGGAAATTCAGCCCATCGGCAACAACGAGTTTTTGAAGCGCGAGGGCACCGTGGCGGACGACGACGGCCTGCGGGAGCTGAACCGGAAGATCGTGCGCCTGGGATTTTCCGGAGGTTATCAGATGTTCAACTATCGTACAAGAGGCACCTGCTCCACTGACATGGACCTTGAGATCCGGGACGGCGTTATTACCCACTGCGAGATTCACAACGGGTGCAGGGGCAATACCCAGGGGCTGGCGGCCATGGTTATCGGACAGAAAGCGGAAGATGTTGCGGCGAAGCTGGAAGGCATTCAGTGCCGGGGCGGCACATCCTGTCCGGATCAGCTGGCAAAAGCCATCCGGGCATATCATGACTGACAGGATCGCCGAACAGAAAAGGAGTACCGATTTGACAGAACAAGCACCGACAAGCTTCGAGGAGATGGATCTTTCCGCTGAAATCCTGAAGGCCGTGCAGACGATGGGCTTTACTGAACCGTCCACCGTACAGGCCCGGACCATTCCTTTGATGATGGCCGGAAATGATATTAACGCCATTGCGCCAACGGGCACGGGCAAGACCTGCGCTTTCGGCATTCCAATGCTGGAATATGTACAGCTGAAGGACAGCCGGATCCAGGAGGTCGTGCTGGCTCCTACCCGGGAGCTGGCGCTGCAGATCGGAGAGGAACTGACCCAGCTGGCGAAATTCATCAAAGGGGTCCGGATTGCCGTTTTGTACGGCGGGCAAAGTATCTCCAAGCAAATTACCCTGCTGAAGCGGCGGCCCCAGATTATCATCGCGACTCCCGGCCGCCTGCTGGATCACATGCAGCGGAGAAACATCTCTCTGGATGCCGTGCATACCATGGTGCTGGACGAGGCGGATGAAATGCTGAACATGGGTTTCGTCAAAGATGTGACGAAAATCATTGAAGCGACGCCCACGGACCGGCAACTGGTACTGTTTTCGGCCACGACGAACCAGGAAGTGCTGACGATTGCCTGGAAATACCAGCATGACCCGGTGGAAGTGACTGTGGAAGCCACAAAAAAAGACCGGCCGCAGATTACCCAGTATGTGATTTCATCAGAGCAGAATGACAAAACCGATCATCTGATGTATCTGCTGGATGCGGATGTGTATGGACGGATCATGATTTTCTGCAATACAAAATTCATGACCGACAAACTGACCAGCCGTCTGACCAGGGAAGGATATGATGCCCAGTGCCTGCATGGAGATATTCCGCAGGCAAAGCGCAATGTGGTCATGAATGACTTCAAGCGGGGCAAATTTCCGATTCTGGTCAGCACGGACGTGGCGGCCCGGGGAATCGATGTGGATGACGTGGAGGCGGTGATTAATTTCGATCTGCCGAATGAGAACGAGTATTATCTGCACCGGATCGGGCGAACCGGCCGGGCCCACAAGCACGGGGTTTCTTTCTCTCTGGTGACATTCCGGGAGAGCGTACGGATGGATGAGATTCTGAAGTACATGCTGACACAGCCGACCCCTCTGCATTTTGAGGACGGCGTTCTGAAAAACTCAGAAGGGGAACCATTCTTTCAGCATATTTGAGAACGGACGGACAGGGTGTACAGCACCATGTGTTTGCATTTTTCATGGCCCGATCGGAACCTGTCAGATCAAAAAAGCCCTCTCCCGGACGGGAGAGGGTCTCTTTCTTCGCTTACATCCCGCGGCGAGCGGCGAAGCATTCGCTGCAGTAGACGGGGCGATCTTCCTTCGGCTCGAAGGGAACCTGGGTGGGCTTGCCACACTCGGCACAGATCGCGTCATACATCACACGCGGAGCGCCGGCAGCGGGGCGGTTCGCCTTACGGGCCTGACGGCAGGCTTTGCAGCGGGTGGGCTCATTCTGGAAGCCCTTCTCGGCATAAAACTCCTGCTCACCGGCGGTGAACACAAATTCCTGCCCACAGTCTTTGCATACCAGCGTTTTGTCTTCGTACATGGTTAGGTAACCCCCAAAAAAATGATTAGGCGAATCTCCGGCTGACCTGATTTTTGACCCCACACACGCCATCCGGGAGGTTGCTCTGCGCCTCCGCGCCCTCACGCACTCCTCTCGGGTTTATACAGGATAAACCCGGATGGACTTACATCTAGACCGCACCATGCTCCCTGCCGCTTTGGACAGATTACGTGGACCGTTTTGCCTGCGACTGGCATCGGCTTTCAATCACAGACCCGAAGATTGCGACCAGAGCCATTATATCCCCGGAAAATCGAAAAAGCAAGTTATTTTTTGCATTATAGCAGGAAAATGAAGGTAATAAGAGAGATTTTTACCTTCAGTATGAAAAGAACCGCAGCAAATCGGACTGCCTGCGGTTCTTTTGTACATTTCGGATGGAACCGGAGCTTTTATCTTTTCTTCTGTCCGTAATAGGCGTCCGGGCCATGCTTGCGAAGGAAGTGCTTCTGTTTGACATGCTCCGGAAGGCTTTCCCGGGGCTGAGACATGGGTAACGCTTCCGTATGCCAGGCCATCATCGCCACTTCCTCGAGGACGACTGCATTATGCACCGCTTCCATTGCATCCTTTCCCCACGCAAAGGGGCCATGATGCCGGGCGAGGGCACAGGGCACGTGGGCGGGATTCAGCTGGTGCCCCTCGAAATGGGAGGCGATGATTTTCCCGGTTTCAAGCTCGTAAGCCCGGTTCACCTCTTCCGCTGTCAGATCCCGGCAGCAGGGGACGGGACCATAGATGTAATCCGCATGCGTCGTACCATATGCGGGAATATCCCGCCCGGACTGCGCCCAGATGGTTGCCCACCGGGAATGGGTGTGGACAACGCCGCCGATTTCCGGGAAACGACGATAGAGTTCGGCATGGGTCGGGGTGTCAGTGGAAGGGTTCAGATCCCCTTCCACCTTATTTCCATCCATATCCATGACCACCATGTCCTCCGGCTTCAATTCCTCATACGGAACACCGCTGGGCTTAATGACAAAAAGCCCCTTTTCCCGATCAACCCCGGATACATTGCCCCAGGTAAAGGTGACCAGATGATACGCGGGGAGCAGCATATTCGCTTCATATACCTTCTGTTTCAGTTCTTCCAGCATGGCCCTTTCCTCCCTGTAATTTTCCTGCTTTCAGCGTATCATAAAATCCCTTTTCAGGCAAGCAAAAAAACAGTGAAAATCCTTGACGGACGACGAGGGAGCGTGTAAAATAATCAAAAAGGAAAAAGAATGAAGGAAGAGCGGAGGGGATGCCATGCTGCAGGATGGAAAAATCCAGATTGGAACCTGCGAAAGCGGCCCTGTATACCTGCGTCCGGAAATGGCAAACCGGCACGGCCTGATTGCCGGCGCAACCGGGACGGGGAAAACCGTTACCCTGAAGGTGCTGGCGGAAGGCTTCAGTGAGATGGGCGTTCCGGTTTTCCTGAGCGATATCAAAAGCGATCTTTCCGGGATGGTTAAGCCAGGAACCCGGACGGAGGCTATCGACAGAAGACTGACCAAATGCGGAATCGATCCGGAAGCGTTTGATTATCACGCATTTCCCACGAGATTCTGGGATGTATACGGGAGAAACGGACAGCAG
>JAFRGU010000230.1 GCA_017433675.1 Clostridia bacterium | reverse complement strand
GTCTGTTTCGGACGGATCATAATATAATCGCTTCAGCCATATGAGCCGACGATACCGGAGAAAAAAGAAGGAGAAGAGAAATGTTGTTCCGGAAGATACAAAGCAGGATAACTAAGACCGAGACCGCAGCGATCTTTGAGGAGCTGAAAGCCTATATAGCCGACAACTACGTCGACGAGCGCCAGGCGGATTTCCTGGTTGCTCTCGAAAATGCTCATGGGATTGTAGCTGTGCTCACGGTACATGTCGAGGACCGTATCGCTGCGCATGCCGAAGATGTAGATGTTCTCCATCCCAACCTGCTCGCTGATTTCAACGTTCGCGCCGTCCATGGTGCCGATAGTGACCGCGCCGTTCATCATGAACTTCATGTTGCCGGTGCCGCTGGCTTCCTTGCTGGCCGTGCTCAGCTGCTCGGACACTTCCGCGGCGGGAATCAGAACCTCAGCACTGGAAACGTCATAGTTCTCCAGGAAAACCACCTGCAGCATCTTCCGGGCCCGGGGATGCTTTTCAATCAGGCTGCTCAGCGCGCAGATCATCCGAATGATCTGCTTCGCACGGTAATATCCGGGGCTGGCCTTAGCGCCGAAGACAAACAGCCGGGGCTCCATGGTGAAATTCTCATCGTTCACGATCCGGTTGTACAGCACCAGGATGTGCAGCGCGTTCAGCATCTGCCGCTTGTATTCATGCAGCCGCTTCGCCTGAACATCGAAAATGAAGTCCGGATCCACGATAGCGCCCTGCCGCTCCCGCAGCAGTGCTGCCAGGCGCTCCTTGTTCTGGTGCTTGATCTGGTCGAACTTGTCCCGGAAGGCGGCATCATCCGCGAAGGGGAGCAGCTCGCTCAGCCGCTCCGGCTCCCGGACCCATCCGTCACCGATACTGTCATAGATCAGGTTCGTCAGCCCCGGATTGCAGCTCATCAGCCAGCGGCGGTGCGTGATGCCGTTGGTGATGGCGCAGAATTTCTCCGGCATGACCTTGTAATAATCATGGAAGGTATCGCTCTTCAGAATTTCGCCGTGCAGCTGGCTCACACCGTTGACACTGTAGCTCATCGCCACGCACATGTTCGCCATGTGCACATTGTCATAGCTGACGAGCGCCATATGCGCAATGCGGTCCCAGTCCCCGGGGAAGGAATTCCACAGCCGTTCGCACAGCCGCCGGTTCATTTCGCAGATGATCTGGTAGCACCGGGGCAGCAGGTTCTCGACCATATTCACCGGCCACTTTTCCAGGGCTTCGGCCATGATGGTGTGGTTGGTATAGGCAACGGTCTTCTGGACGATGGCGCTGGCTTCGTCCCAGCCCAGGCCTTCCTCATCCATCAGGATCCGCATGAGTTCCGGAATTGCCATGCCCGGATGGGTATCATTGATATGAATGACGACCTTGTCCGGCAGCCTGGCAAAATCATTGCCGAAGGCCTTTTTGAATTCCTTGATGATATACTGCAGGCTGGCGCTGACGAAGAAATAGTGCTGCTTCAGTCGGAGCATCTTGCCTTCATAGTGCTTGTCCTCGGGATACAGCACCTTGCTGATGGTTTCCGCCAGCTCAATTTCCTCACTGGCCTGAATATACCGGCCCTCGCCGAAGCTGTTCAGGTCGATCTTCTTCGGGCTGCGGGCGCTCCACATCCGCAGCGGGTTGACGGTGGCTGTGTCATATCCGACGATGGGCATATCGTAAGGCACAGCTTCAACGGTATAGTAATCCCGGGTCACATACTTCTTCTGCCCGTTGATTTCGACTTCTTCCACATGGCCGCCGAAGTGGATCTCGCAGGTGTCCTGCATGACGGCGCTTTCCCACGCGTTCCCGTTATCCAGCCAGCTGTCCGGCAGCTCCACCTGCTGACCGTCGACGATCTTCTGGCGGAACAGGCCGTACTCGTACCGGATGGTGCAGCCCATGGCCGGCAGATCCAGGCTGCTCAGGCTGTCCATAAAGCAGGCTGCCAGGCGCCCCAGGCCGCCGTTGCCCAGGCCGGGTTCCGGCTCTTCCTTCAGCAGCTCCTTAATATCGATTCCAAGCTCCTGCAGGGCTTCGGTGTATTCTTTGCTGGAAACCAGATTCAGCATGTTCGTATACATGCTACGGCCCATCAGAAATTCAACGCTCAGATAATAAAGACGCTTTTTCTTGCTCTTTTTCCGCTCTTCCCGGCTGACCATGTATTTCTGCATGATCTGATCGCGCACAGTGGACGCCACAGCACGGTATACCTGCTGCTTCGTCGCTTCCTCAATGGTCAGGCCGTTATACCGCTGAACCTTCCCTACAATGGATTTTTTAATGGATTCCTTGTCAAATTTGGTGGTTGGCATCGGGTCCTCCTTCCATATGCCCTTCCGGGCAGGGCGAAAAAATGCCCTGTATGTTAGTATATCGCAAAATCATGGGTCTGGCAAGATTTACACTGGAAAAAACGGGTTTTCAGCCTTTGCCCCGGCCTCTTTCTGTCGCGCAAACCACGTCCTCGCAGCCTCCCGGTCCAGACAGATCTGCGCTTTCAGCGCCTCCACATCCTGAAAGCGAACCTCGCCCCGGATATGCTTCAGCAGTTCCACCCGGGCGAGTCGGCTGTAAAGGTCAATCTCCGTATCCAGCGCATGGGCTTCCACTGTGACAAACCCGGAGGGGATTGTCGGTTGGGTACCGATGTTCACGACGGCGTTCCAGCATTCTTTCCCGCTGATCAGCCGGCAGATATATACTCCGTAGGCAGGCAGCAGCTTCTTTTCCGCTGTCCGGATATTCGCCGTGGGAAAGCCGATCCGGGTACCCTGATGCTTGCCGCTGACAACGGTCCCGGTGATCCCGTAGGGACTTCCGAGCATCTCCCGGGCACCCTCCGCATCTCCCCGGACCAGCTTTTCCCGGATCGCGGTCGAAGAAATAATTTCTCCGGCTGCAGTCCGCACCGGAGGAACAATCTCCACCTGATATCCGTGTTTTTTTCCGTCCTGCTCCAGCAGCTCCGCGTTGCCGCGGCCTTTTCTCCCGAAGGTATAGTTCCATCCCGCCACCACTGCCTGAAGCGTGCACTCGCTCCGCAGGGCTGCCAGGAAATCCTCCGGCTCCGTTTCCGCGGTCTCCCGGGTAAAAGGAATCACCTGGATTTCTTCTGCTCCGGCCGCCTTCATTTTCTCCGCCTGCTCCTCCGGCGTGGTCAGAAGCTTCGGTGCCTTCTCCGGGCAAAGTATTTCCAGAGGATGCCGGTCAAAGGTGCAGACCCGAAGCTGGCATCCGTGCTTTTCCGCCCATTTCTTTCCCCGGGAAATCAGCTCCTGATGCCCGAGGTGTACACCGTCGAAGGTCCCCAGCGCAATGACCCGGGGAGCATACTCTTTTTTCTGTTTCATGCCTGTTTCTCCGGCGGGATCTGAGCCCGCCAGATAATCCGGCCCTCCCTTCGCTCCGCGATCCCCCAGAACACTCCCTTCAGGTAGATTCTCGTGATGCTGCCTTCTTCTGGGATTTCATGATTCTGGACCGCCATGGCCTCCAGCGGGAGGGCAGCGCCGGCAGCTACCTGCTTCGCAAGATGCTCCGGGGCTTCCATTCGCGGCAGATGCCCGATGGGAGCATCCAGCGCCATCCGGTTTTCAGCCAGTCTTCCCTCCGCCGCGAGCATTCTGGTCTCCTCCAGCGTCATCGCTTC
The DNA here is from genome assembly GCA_017433675.1 of Clostridia bacterium. GTDB lineage: Bacteria > Bacillota > Clostridia > Christensenellales > Aristaeellaceae > Aristaeella. Next base: position 7,644 of record JAFRGU010000230.1, on the reverse strand, counting down.
CGCCAGTGTGAACACGCCGCTCCGGGTCCGTACCAGGCTCCGCATGTGCGCCGGGCACCCGCAGAGCTTTCCAAGATCGTCACAGATGGATCGAATATAGGTTCCTTTCCCGCAGGCAACCCGGATCCGGACTCCGTGATTCGGCTCATCTCCAAGGATTTCGATGGATTCCACGTGAACGATCCGCTCCGGCACATCCACTGTTTTTCCCTTCCGGGCCAGAGCATAAAGCCGCTGCCCATCCACCTTGATGGCGCTGTACATGCTGGGCTTCTGACGGATATCTCCGGTCAGCTGCGGAATCTCCGAAAGAATCCGGTCGATATCCGGATAATCCGTCCCGGTTTCGATGATCCGTCCCGTTGCATCCTGAGTGTCGGTAGCCGCTCCAAAGGCGCAGACCGCTTCATATTCTTTCTGCTTGTCCACCAGATAATCAAACAGCCGCGTGGCTCTTCCCACCATGATGGGAAGGACGCCCGCGGCCATCGGATCCAGCGTGCCGGCATGGCCGACCCGCTTTTCACCCGTCAGGCGTTTGATCGCCCCCACCACGGCGGCGCTGGACATCCCGGCGGGCTTGTTGATATTCAGAAAACCGTTCATTCCTGTCCTTCTGCTTCGTTTCGGAGTTTTTCTGTCATGGCCGCCAGAACAAGCGGTACGGTGCTCTCCAGGGTTCCGTCCATATTGATTCCGGCCGCTCTCGCATGGCCGCCGCCGCCCAGCCGGGAGGCCACGTCATCCACCGTCCACGGCGCCCGGGCGCGAAGGCTGAATTTGATCTTTCCATCGTCGCTCTCCCGGGCGAGCATGGCCATCTTCGTTCCGATGGTTTCCAGCCCGTAGTTCACAATCATATCCGCGTGCTCGGCAAGCGCGCCGCACTCCCGGAAATCCTGTTCGGTCAGCGTCATGACGGAAATCCGCCCGTTTTCCTCGTAGTGCATCTTCTCAATAGCGCGGCCCAGAAGCTTCAGCTGGGGCATGCTTTTTTCCCGGAAAAGACGCATATTCAGCTCCGTCAGCGGCAGCCCGGCTTCCACCAGATCTCCCATCACCCGGAAAGTCTCCGCATCTGTGCAGTCAAAGCTGAAATTCCCCGTATCCGTACTGATGCCGGCATACAGGCACTCCGCAATTTCCTTTGTCATCGGTGCCCCAAGAGCCGCCATCTGCTCGCGGATCAGTGTACTTGTGGCAGAAGCGTCAGCATCGATGCTGTTCACATCTGCATATCCGGGATTCGTTCCGTGGTGATCAATCTGGGCTGTCCGGGTGCAGCATTTCATCAGCTGTACGCACGCTCCCATACGGATCGCTTCGCTGGAATCCAGTGCAAGAAACAGATCGTACCGCTCCGTGTTCGTTTCCGGTTTCCGGATATCGTCCACACCGGTCAGAAAACTGAGATAGTCCGGAATTTTGTCCTGAAAGAAAACCCGGACCTTCTTCCCCATACCCATCAGGATCAGCCGCATCGCCAGCGCACTGCCGACCGCGTCCCCGTCTGGATTCACATGACCACAGACACAGACGCTTTCCGCCGCCTGAATGGCCGCCGCAATACCGGCCGGATCTCTCATGCTTTTTCCTCCGCTCCGGACGCGCTGTCCTGGTCTGCGTCCCGTTCTCCGGCCTGCTCCGCACTGATGCCGGTTTCCGCCAGCACTTTCGCGATATGCACGCCGTATTCGATATTCTTGTCACTGATGAATATCAGCTCCGGGCTGGTCCGGATAATCATCTTCCTGCCCATTGCCCGCCGGAGATAGCCCTTCGCATTTTTCAGGGCGGTCATGAGCGGTTCCCGCTTATCCTCTTCAAGTACACTGATATATACCTTCGCGAATCGGAGGTCACCGGTCACTTCTGCCCGGGTAATGCTCCAGGTACCGTCAATCCGGGGATCGTTCAGTTCCTCCCGGATGATGGCATCCAGATCCCGGCGAAACTCCTCCGAGATTCGGTCGATTCTCTGATACTCTCTCATTTACCGCGGAATTTCCTCCATGATGTAGCACTCGACCACATCGCCTTCCTTGATATCGTTGTGTCCTTCCAGGCTCATGCCGCATTCATATCCGGCAGCCATCTCCTTCACGTCATCCTTCAGGTGACGCAGGCTGCTCAGCTTGCCCTCATGAACCACAACATTATCCCGCAGCAGCCGCACGCCGGCGTTCCGCTGCACCTTGCCGTCCGTAACATAGCAGCCGGCGATAATTCCCGCCCCGGTGATCTTGAACACGTTCCGAACTTCGGCGTGGCCCAGGAGCACTTCGCGGTACTCCGGCTCAAGCATGCCCTTCATGGCCAGTTCCATGTCCTCAATCGCCTTGTAGATGACGGTGTAAAGCCGGATATCGACTTTCTGCTTTTCCGCCGATTCCCTCGCGGAGGCATCCGGCCGGATATTAAAGCCGATAATAATCGCATTGAAGGCAGCTGCCAGGTTCACATCATCCTTGGTAATCGCACCCGCGGCGCTGTGAAGCACACGGATCTTGACCTCGTCGCTGGACAGCTTCTCCATGGCCTGCTTCACGGCTTCCACGGATCCCTGAACATCCGCCTTGATAATCAGGTTCAGGGTCGTAACCTTCCCGGCTTCAATGGTAGAGAACAGATTCTCCATACTCATCTTCGCCATGGTCGCCTCACGGCTGGCCTTCAGCTTTTCACGGCGCTCGTCCGCCACCTGCCGGCTCAGATGATCGTCGCCGACGGCAATCATCTCGTCCCCGGCGCTGGGCACATCGTCAAAGCCCATGATCTCGACCGGCATACCGGGACCCGCGCTCTGGACCCGTTCGCCCAGGTCATTGATCAGCGCGCGCACCTTTCCGGAAGCCATGCCCGCGATAATGCTGTCGCCGACCCGCAGCGTACCGTTCTGCAGCAGCACGGTCGCCAGCGGCCCCCTGGCCTTGTCCAGCTTCGCCTCAACAATCACACCGCGGCCCAGCCGGTTCGGGTTCGCCCGCAGCTGCAGCATATCTGCCTGCAGAAGGATCATCTCCAGCAGTTCATCCACGCCGGCACCGGTCAGTGCGGAGACGGGAACGCAGATCGTCTCGCCGCCCCAGTCTTCGCACACCAGACCGTATTGGGTCAGATCCTGCTTCACGCGGTCGGGATTGGCGTCGGGCTTGTCCATCTTGTTGATCGCCACGATCACGGGAACCTCGGCCGCCTTGGCATGATTGATGGATTCCACAGTCTGAGGCATCACGGAGTCATCCGCCGCAACGACCAGTACTGCGATATCCGTCGCCTGGGCGCCCCGGGCCCGCATCGCCGTAAAGGCTTCATGTCCGGGCGTGTCCAGGAAGGTAATCTGCCGCCCGTCCACGTCCACCATATAGGCGCCGATGTGCTGGGTGATGCCGCCGGCTTCGCCTGCGGTCACCCGGCTCTTCCGGATATAGTCCAGCAGACTGGTTTTGCCGTGGTCGACATGGCCCATGATGGTGACCACCGGAGGCCGTGGAACCAGGTTTTCTTCCTCGTCGGTAAAGTCCTCTGCGACCAGGGCCGCTTCGGCGGTCTGCTCCTGCTTCCGTTCCAGCGTGATATCGAAATCCGAACACACCCGCTGCGCGGTATCAAAGTCAATCTCGCTGTTGATGGTGGCCATATTGCCCAGCATAAACAGCTTCTTGATAATCTCGCCGGCGGGTTTTCCGATCTTTTCCGTCAGATCCCGCACGGTAATCGTGTCACCGGCCATATAGGCGGTCTCGATCTTAATGGGCGCCATCATCTGCTGAGCGCTGGGCTTCTTCGCCCGGGCCCGCTTGCCGCCCCGGATCGGTTCATCATCATACCCGTTGAACCGGCTGTTCTGCTTGCTCTGCTGCTTCTTGTTCCGGCTCACGTGTTCCGGATCATGCTGGCGCTCATAGTTCTTCTTGTTGGGATCATAGTTGGAGACGCGCTCCTTCTCCATGGGCGGGAGGATCTCCGCAGCTGCAGTCCTGTTCCGCCCGGCTTGCTGTCCGCGGTTGCCGCCCATGCCCTGTGGCCGGCTGCCGGCGCCTGCTCCTCCTGCAGGACGTCCGAATCCGCCCTGCTGCTGTCCGCCTGCGGGCCGGCCATAGGGACCCTGCTGCTGTCCGCCTGCCGGGCGGCCGTAGGAACCCTGCTGTCCGTTTGCCGGGCGGCCGTAGGGGCCCTGCTGCCCGCCTGCCGGACGGCCATAGGGACCCTGCTGCTGTCCGTTTGCCGGGCGGCCGTAAGGGCCCTGCTGCTGCCCGTTCGCCGGACGGCCATACGGGCCCTGCCGCTGCGCTGTCGGCTGGGGCGCGCGAATCACGTTGGGCGCCAGGCCCACCGGTTTACCAGTCTGCTTCGGAGCATCCCCGGGACGGCTGATAATCTGCCCGATGGCAGGGCGCTTTGGCTGTTCCGACTTGCGGACTTCCGGCTTTGCTGCCGCTTTGCCCTGAATCTCCTGGGGATTCTGCGGTTTCTCCGTCTTCTGGTCAGCCGGTTTCCCCTTCGGGGATTCCGCTGCTTTTTCGGCCTTGTCCGCCTTTTCAGGCTTTTCGGCCTTCTCCGGCGATGGCTGTACGGGGGTTACCGGCGTCGCTTCCGCGGATTCCTCCGTCTTCGGCACAGACTGTACCTCTGGCTGTTTTTCCACCGGCACAGGCGCTTTCTGTTCCTCCGCCGGGGCAGCAGGTTCATCCTGCCCGTGCTGGGCCGCTTTCTCCCGATCCTCCCGCATGGCCGCTTCCATCTGGGCTCTTTCCTCATCGTCCAGCATGGTATAAGCTCTGGAGTGGCTGGACTGCAGCCGTATCTGCTCTTCCCGCTTCCGCTGGGCAGCAGCCTCCTCCCTGCGGCGGATAATTGCCGCATCCATACGCTTCAGCTCGTCGAGCAGCGCGTCTGCTTCCTTCCGGGCCCGGGTTGCCTTCGCCAGAATTTCAGCCGACTGTTCCGTCAGTTCCCTGGCGGCGCTCACTAAGTTTCCCTTTGCCATTCGCCCTTTATACCCCCTGCCGTTTCCGGCATTCAAAATCAAACTTTATTTTCCTGCCCGGCGTTTACATCCGCCAGGCGGATCATCTGTTCTGCAAAGCCTCCGGTTCTGACTACCATGACCTTTCCGGGCTTCCCGGTGCTTTCCTCCAGCAGCCCCGGCTGCAGCCGAAGAACGGGAACTCCCTTGCGTTCACACAGAGGAGTCACCTTCTGACGGCTGTTTTCCGAAATGCTCTCATCCATCAGCAGCAGCGCTGCGCGTTCTTCCCGGATTTCCTTCATACAGCTGTCTTCCCCGAAAACTGCATGCCCGGCGCGTACGCACAGGCCCATCAGCCCCTTCAGCCGGTTTATGGAACGTTCATCCATCCGTCTGCCTCCGGATTTCTTCCAGGGTTTCGTGCAGCATGGCGCTCACTTCAGGCGTGATCTCGGCCTGCAGCTGGCGTTCCAGCTGGCGCTGCTTCAGTGCCCGGGCCAGACATTCTCCATCCCGGCAGACATAGGCACCCCGCCCTGACTTTTTCCCGGTAGGATCGAAGCTGACCTGGCCCTCCGGTGACCGGACCACGCGAATCAGGTTTTTCTTTTCCTTCATTTCGCGGCATCCGACGCACATCCGCATGGGAATCTTTCTTGTCTTCATTCCGCTCTTTCCGGCCGGGGCTTACATCGTGTCGTCGTCGCCCAGCACACTGTCATCATAGGTCATGGTGAAGCTGTCATAGACGGGCGTTTCCAGCTGTACGTAGTTTACCAGCTTTCCTTCCTCATCCACCATGTCATTCAGTTCCGCCATCTGGCTCTGGCTCTTGATATCGATCTTCCAGCCGGTCAGCTTGGCCGCCAGGCGGGCATTCTGCCCTTCCTTGCCGATGGCCAGGCTCAGCTGATTATCCGGCACAATAACACGGAACGCTTTTTCATCCTTTGCCTGATAAACGCTCAGCACGTGGGCAGGATTCAGGGCGTTGGCCACGAATTCAGCGGGATTGCTGCTCCATTTGATGATGTCGATCTTCTCGCCCTTCAGCTCCGCCACAACCCGTTCCACGCGGCCGCCCCGCTGGCCCACGCAGGCGCCTACGGGATCAATCATCAGGTCCGCGCTGTGGACCGCGATCTTCGTGCGGCTGCCCGCTTCCCGGGCAATGTTCTTGATCGTCACAATGCCGCCTGCGATTTCGGGCACTTCCATTTCAAACAGCCGCTTGACCAGATTCGGATGGGTACGGCTCACATATACCTGAGGAGTGTAGTTCACGGAACTGACATGCCGCTGCACTTCCAGCACATAGACCTTGATATGGTCATCATCATGCAGCGTCTCACCCGGAATCATCTGATCCTGTTCCAGCACACCCTCGGTCCGCCCAAGATCCACATAAGCCACGTGGGGTTCAATCCGCTGGACGATACCGGTCAGGATTTCATTCTCCTTATCGGAGTATTCCTCATAAATCTTTCCGCGTTCCACTTCCCGGATGCTCTGAATGATGACCTGCTTCGCCGTCTGGGCTGCCACCCGGAGAAAACCTTTCGGCGTCACGTCCACCTCGGCGATATCACCCATCTTATAGGTGGGATTCAGCTTCTGTGCCTCTTCCAGTGTAATCTGGTTTGTGGGCATCTCCACCTCTTCCACAATGGTCTTCTTGGCAAAAACGGAAATCGCGCCGGTCTCCCGGTCTACATGCACATCCAGCATCGTGGGCACTGCTTCGTTCCGGGGGCTGTTCTTCCGGTAGGCGGCCTTCAGTGCCTCCTCAATCATGGCAAACAGACGGTCCTCGTCGATTTCCTTTTCCTTTGCCAGCATCCTGATCGCTTCAACAACTTCGGATTTCATATCTTTGTCTCCTGCTTTCTATTTTCGTCTTCGCAAAGGGCGTTTATTCGCCCAGATCCACTTCCTCAATACCTTCCATATCCACCACGGGTTTTACCAGCGCCGCCGCCTTCCGGAGAATCTCTTTTCGCCCGCCGCCGGTCTCCAGCACCAGCTTCTCCGGATCATAGTCTGCGAGAATCCCGTTCAGCTGTTTCACACCGTCCAGGGGTTTAAACAGGCGGACTTCAACCTCGTCCCCGAGATGCCGCTCATAGTCCTTATCTGTTTTCAGCGGCCGGTCAATCCCCGGGCTGGAAACTTCCATGAAGTCATAGTCGAAGTTCTCCACCAGGGGCAGCACCGTTCTGTGATACTTTTCACAGTCGTCCAGCGTAATGCCCTCCGGTTGATCAATGTAAATCCGAAGGTACATCCCGGTCGGCTCCTTTTCCAGCACCACATCCACCAGCTCATACCCCATCTCATCCGCGATCCGCCGGCATTTCGGCTCGATCCCCGCGACCGCGTTTGCCTTCGCCATGTCCGCTCCTTTCAGGCATAAAGAAAAGAGCGGAAAACACAGCCCTCTGCACCGGCTGCGGAAATAGCGGACACTTCGGGAGGTCCTTTCCGCCGGGGCAGGCTGTCTCCACTCTTTACGTTAAACCCTTCTTTCAAGGCAAAGATGCCATCTCGTAATCGCCGCCCCCTTCCGGGGGACAACATGCGGAGTATAACACAGTTTCAAAGCCTTGACAAGCCTTTTCTACAGGGTTTTTCAGGGTTTTTGGGGGTTCTCAGAAACATTTTTCAAAAACCGG
>JAFRGU010000229.1 GCA_017433675.1 Clostridia bacterium | reverse complement strand
ACCGGGGCAGTCCCCTTGAGGGGAAAACTGGATTTTGCTATAATATGAATATGAGAATGGGAAATAAGACCAAATAAACGGATGAAAGGCTGGAGAACAGGGTGAATTCGAGGATTGTGCTGATACTGGCGGTGATGATGCTGCTGACTGCGGGCGCAGGTATGGCGGAGGAGACGGGGGCTGTGATTCCAGAAATTGAGACGAAGGATATGCTCATTCCGGACAATGAAGCGATGCGTCTGATCCGGGACATGAAAGCCGGATGGAATCTGGGAAACACTTTTGATGCCATTGACTGCCACTGGCTGAAGAATCCACTGGAGTATGAGCGCGGCTGGTGCGGAGTGATTACCAGTGAAAAGCTGATGGATGCCCTGCAACAGGCCGGATTCCGTACGATCCGGATTCCGGTCAGCTGGCATAACCATCTGGACAAAGAATGGACGATCGATCCGGCCTGGCTGACGCGGGTCCAGGAAGTGGCCGGATGGGCGTATGACCGGGGGATGTATGTGATTGTGAATATCCACCATGACTGTGATCCGGCATATTATTATCCGGACACGGCGCATTCTGAGAATTCGGAGAAATACATGAGAACCATCTGGCATCAGCTGGCGGAAGCATTCCGGGACTGGGGAAACCGCCTGATACTGGAAAGCATTAATGAACCCCGGCTGAAGGATACCGATCATGAATGGTGGTGGGACGCATCTCATCCGGAATGTCAGGACGCCATGGCGCAAATTGTGAAGCTGAATCAGGTGTTTGTCGATACAGTGCGGGCCACGGGCGGGAACAATGCGGACCGGTACCTGATGGTGCCCGCTTATGATGCGAGTCCGGATTACGCGTGTGAATCCGCTTTTACCCTGCCGGAGGACAGCGCGGATAACCGGATCATTGTGTCCGCTCATGCCTATTCTCCCTATAACTTTGCTCTGGAACAGCCGGGAATTGACTCTTTCTCGCTGAACAATGCCAGCCAGAAATCGGGGATTACCGGGTTCCTGGATAAGCTTTATCATGCCTATGTCGCCCGGGGAATTCCGGTGCTGATGGGTGAATTCGGCGCCATGGAAAAGAACGGAAACCTACAGGACCGGGTGAACTGGATTGCCTATTATGTGTCGCAGGCCAGGGCGAGGGGAATCACCTGCTGCTGGTGGGACAATCATGTTTTTCAGGGAAACGGCGAACGTTTCGGACTCTTTGACCGGGAAAAAGCAGCATGCGTGAATCCTGTTCTTCTGGAAGCATTTATGAGATATGCGGAGTAAAGACGGCCTTAACCGGAGCAGTCAGTGAACCGCGAGGATCAGATTTTGATAAAAATCCACAGCGCCGGGCAGGCAGTTTATCTCGATATTTTCATTTAGACCGTGCATGCCCTTCATCTGCTCCGGGCCATAGATTACCGGCGCAAAACGGACGACACTGTCACAGATGCGTTCATAATTCCGGGCATCGGTTGCCCCTGTCATGACATAGGGACTGCCGGCACAGCCCGGAAATGTCTCGGAGATTACCTGCTGAACCAGCCGGAAGGGCTCGCCGTGAATATTCGTCGTGCGGCTGCAGTCCGAGGCATGGAAAACTTCCATTTCCAGGCCGTGCTTTTCCGCCAGGCGGCGGACAATTGCAAGACTTTCCTCCATTCCCTGGTGCGGGATAAAACGCAGATTGGCGCCAAGAGCCGCCTCCTGGGGCATCACATTGTATGCATCGGAACCCTTCAGCATGGTGAAGGCTATGGTGGTTTGAATCATGGCGCCGCCCTGGGCCGAGAGCAGCGGCAGAACCTGAAGCAGGAGCGGCCTGAAGAGCCACATATTTCCCAGAACAAGCTTCAGGGGAAAGGAAGCATAAGGCGCGAGTGTTTCAAACATGGCCTGTACAGCCGGAGGCATACGGCGACGGAAGATCCGGTGATGCTCCGCTTCATGAATGAAATCTGCCAGGCGGGCAGCGGGAGAATTCTTTACGGGAGCGGAGGCATGTCCACCGTGCGAACGGGCGGTCAGCTTTACATCCGCTTTTCCCTTTTCAAAAACGCCGACCATGGCAAAGTTGCCGTGAATCCCACCGACAGGCTCCGTGATGATTCCCCCGCCTTCATCACATACGAGCCAGGGGCGGACGCCCCGGCGTTCCAGTTCGGCTACCAGCTTCGGACAGCCGTCGCCGGCCCATTCCTCTGTGCAGGAGGAAGAAAGCCAGACATCGTTTTCCGGGATATAACCATTGGACAGCAGCTCTTCCACAGCCTGAAAAAAAGCCATGACGGAGCATTTCGTATCCGATGCGCCGCGTCCCCAGACTTTTCCGTCTGCGATATCACCGGAAAAGGGCGGATGGATCCATTCTCCTTCCGCAGGAACCACATCCTGATGGCTCATCAGAACCAGCGGCTTTTTGTCCGATCTGCCTTTCCAGAAGAAGAGCAGATTACCGTCAATTTCAATTTTTTCCAGATGCTGATGCACCAGCGGAAAGAGCTCTTCCAATACCCTGTGGAATTCGAGAAACTTTTCGCGCAGATCCGTATCCGGCCGGGAGACGGTCTCGGTCTGAATCATCCGGGAAAGCTTGCGTGCGTAGATCATAGCCCGCTCCGGTTCCGGGACAGGGACATAAGCAGACTTCCTTGAAGGAGTCAGCAGCGTATGAATGACAGCTGTCAGAAGGAGCAGCAGGATCAGGGCCAGAAGCCCCAGGAGAATCCTGAGCAGGATCATACCCGTCCCTCCTTCTGATGCTTCCGGTATATCAGCCAGGCCAGCCCAATGGCAATGGCACCGGAGGGGATAATCATGAGACTGGTGGATGAAGTCAGGCCCGGAGCCAGGATGAACAGGATGCTCATGATGACCAGCGGCACCGCGGCGAGGCGGAGATTCTGGCGGTAATACTTATATCCCATGGCGCCGAAAAGCGCGGGAACCACGTTGGCAAAGGCCGGCGCCAGCCTGGGACTCTGCAGCACGGGACGGAGGGGGGTGAGCAGCAACACTCCCGCCGCCAGAACCAGAATGGTGACCAGGCTGGAAGTGGCGATGGAAAGGGTTGAGATGATCTCATTTTCCCGGGTGCCGGATTTTGTGCCAACTATATCCTTCGCATTCATGGCGCACGGGATTTTCATATTGATCAGGTTGCCGGTGATAAAAGCAAGGTAGCTGCCGCCGGCGCCGAGCATCGGGGTATAGACAAGAAATTCCACCACACTGGATACCGTCCAGACCAGTCCCACGGAGACAAAGCCGCGGGCGACGGCTCCCAGATCCGGCATGGCACCAAGCAAGGCTCCAATCATGAAAGGCGCTCCCAGGAGCAGCATCAGGGTTACCATGGAAACGGCACGACCGAGCCGGTGTGTATTTTTCATATAGCGTTCCAGCGCCTGTTCTCTGTTTTCCATCTCTTTACTGCCCCCTTACTTTCCGATGACTACGGCAGCCAGCATGCCAACGAGCATACTGGCCGCGATGGAGAAATTGTCCAGCCAGACCATGTGCTTCTTTTCAGACAGCCAGGTGAGGAGAGCCATTGCGCAGGCAGAGACGGCTGCGACCACCAGCGGAGTCCAGCTGCCCCGGAAAGAGAAAAGACCTTCCCCGGAAACGAAATCTCCCAGATAACTGCCAAGATAAGCACTGACCATGCCAATGAACATGGCCGCCATGGCAATATCACCAAAGCCGGTTTTCCTTTCGGCAGGCTGCTTTTCTTCCCGACCATGGAGCCGGCGCAGGTAGCGTTTGTTGAAAAGTGCGGAGAGAATCATCCCCCACATGATACAAAGGCTCATCAGCAGCGCGATGGTGGCAAAAGCAGGAGCGGTCATGGCGCTGCCGCTCAGCTCCGGCAGACCGGCCGCTTCCGCCGCTGCGGCCGCGACCTGCGTTTCATAATGCAGAGCGCCGATGACACTCAGACGCAGCCATGGCCATGGCACGCCCAGGGAACCGCTGAGGGCAATCACGCCCAGCAGAATACCTATGCCGGGCAGAATGGAAAAGGATGCGGAGGCTGTCACAGCCCGCTTCATTTTTTTCCGGTCCAGGCCGATGGCGATGCCTGCTTTCCAGGCCCGTACCAGAAAAAGAATGCAAACCAGCGCCACAAAGGCGATGATACCGCCGCAGATCGCATAAACCGGCCCGGAGGATAACTGTTCCAGGATATTTCCGTTCATGATGAGATCCCCTTTCCGAAGAATTTCCTGTTTTCAAACCAATGTATTTTATCATGCCGGACCGGAAGAGGCAAACTCTTTTGACAGGCACTGCTCTGACCGGTATAATGCTGATTACGAAAAGGATGTTTTTTTCCGCGCTTCAGAGTTACTTCCGGGGTGTTTCCGAGAAAAGGCAGGAGAGGAGATACAATACAAGCCATGAAGATCCTGAACTATGGTTCCATGAACGTGGATTATGTTTATGAGGTCAGTCATATTGTCCGGGGTGGGGAGACCATTCATGCCCGGGGGCGGAATATTTATCCCGGCGGAAAAGGTCTGAACCAGTCCATTGCCGCTGCCCGGGCCGGCGGAGATGTATTCCACATCGGTGTGCTGGGAGCGGATGGCCAGGTGCTGGAGAAGGCACTGGAAGAAAACCGGATTCATATGGAACATATTAAACGAATCCCCGGGAACAGCGCGCATACCGTGATTCAGGTGGATCAGAACGGACAGAACTGTATCATTGTTTTTGCCGGAAAGGATATCACTTTTACCGAAGGAGAAATGGATGAAATCCTGACTCACTTCGATACCGGGGATGCCGCGATTTTCCAGAATGAACTGGATGGAAGCCCGGTTTTCATGCGGAAAGCCGCGGATGCCGGACTGGAGATTATTTTCAACCCGTCCCCGATGGAGGACGCCGTCTTTTCCTACCCGCTTGACCGGGTCAGCTGGTTTGTCGTGAATGAAATTGAGGGGAGTGCGCTGACCGGAGAGACGGAACCGGAGCGCATTCTCGATGCGATGCAGAAGAAATATCCCCGTGCAGGAGTCGTACTGACTCTTGGCAGCGAGGGGGCCTGGGCCATGCACGGGGAGGAACGGGTTTTTCAGCCGGCGTTTCCGGTCAAGGCGGTGGACACCACGGCGGCAGGGGATACCTTTATGGGATATTTTGTGACAGGAATGCTGTGCGGGGAACCGCTGAAGTCGGTTCTGGCCCGTGCGGCAAAAGCGTCTTCCATTGCGGTGTCCCGGCCCGGAGCGGCAGTATCCATACCGACAGCGGAGGAAGTCGAACAAAAACCGGACTGACCAGATCCCGGCTGAGAAAACGGAAATGGAAACGGGAAAAAACAGCGAACCGGAATGGCCTTCGATGTCAGCTGCCTGTAACGCTTTTCCGCCGGATCAGCCGTGTGGAGACTTCGATCTTCAGCGGATAACGGTTTTTTCCTTCAATCATCTGGGCAACCCGGACGACTGCCGTTTCCCCCAGCGTTGTTTTCGGCACCTGAATGGTGGTCAGGGGCGGAGACACATACTCAGAGGAGGAAATGTCATCAAAGCCCACGACGGAAACATCCTCCGGGATCCGATAACCGGCCTCCTTCAGCGCCTGCATGGCGCCGATGGCAATCAGATCATTATCCGCAAAATAACATTTTGCCGGTTTTTCTCCAGCGTTCAGCAAGTCTCTCAGATCTGCATAAGCACCATCCTGCGAAGGGGCGAGCCGGAAGACCGGGGAGTTAGAGGTAGACATGCCGGCCTCCCGGATTGCCTTGTAGAACCCGTCTGCACGGGCATCAAAATTGCTGATCCAGTATGCGGATCGCAGGTATCCCGGTTGGGTACGGCACTTCCGGATCAGATATTTTGTAGCCAGATAGGCTCCCTGGGAATTGTTGATCAGCACGAAGTTATATTCCGGACGCTCAAAATACGCATCCAGAAAAACAACGGGAATCTCAACCCGATCGAAGAGGGTGAGCGTCTGTTCGTCCATTTCTGTCGCCAGAACAATGGCGCCGGCAAAATGCGCATCCCGCAGGTCATAAATCTGTTCCCGCAGATCTTCGTCTTCATATAAATAACGAATCATGCACTCGTATCCCTCCCGCCGACAGCTGACGCTGATGCCATCCGTCAGCTCGGAAAAGAAGGGTGTATCCCCGACGACGGCACCGCTTTTCCGGTATACGGCAAAGCAGATGGTTCCTTTTTTCTTATCCGTTGCCGTGGCTTTTCGTGAAAAATCATAACCGCGGGTGCGGGCTTCCTCCACGACCCGCTTTCTGGTTTCCCGGCTGACGCCGGGTTTATTGTTCAGCGCCAGAGAAACCGCAGATTCGGATAAATGCAGCAGACGTGCCAGCTCTTTCGCAGTTATCGTACCCATTTCTTTCACCTCAAGAGAATCCTAAATGATTTAGTGAATTTAGTCAAGTTTTTCTCAATTATTAGTTGATATTTAGCAATTCCCCTGCTAAGATAGAAACGAACACACGGAAACCGACCAAATCCATCAAATCGGACGGCACCGTGGATAAACAGAACACAGCCCTCAGGGCTGAAAAAACAAGGAGGTTTTCCCATGAAGAAAATCGTTGCGCTCATCCTGTCCCTGATGCTGGTGGCCGGCCTGTTCGCAGTGGCGAATGCTGAGGCTTCCAAGGGCATCATCTACATCATTACCCCCTCCACCTCGAACCCCTTCTTCGGTACAGAGCAGATTGTCGGCGCCGCCAAGGCGGAAGAGCTGGGCTATGAACCCAAGTGCTTCTCCCACGACGATGATGCCGCTGCCCAGCTGCAGCTGTTCGAAGCGGCAATCAACGACAAGGCCGTTGCCATCGTTTGCGACAATGCCGGTGCTGACGCTTCCATCGAAGCGGTCCGCAAGGCCACCGATGCCGGCATCCCGGTTTTCCTGATCGACCGTGAGATCAATGAAAGCGGTCTGGCCATTGCCCAGATCGTTGCGGACAATGCCCAGGGCGCAGCCGCGATCGCTGAGAAGTGGGTCGAAGCCATGGACTACGAAGGCAAGTATGCCGAACTGCTGGGCCTGGAGAGCGACACCAACTGCTGGGTCCGGAGTGAAAACTATCATGCCGTGATTGATCAGTACGACGGCTTCGAGATGGTTGCGCAGCAGAGCGCCAGTTGGAGCCAGACTGAAGGCTATGCCAAGACGGAAGCCATCCTGCAGGCAAACCCCGATATCAAGGGCATCATCTGCGGCAATGACACGATGGCCTGCGGCGCAGCTCAGGCGTGCATCGATGCCGGCCGGACCGACATCAAGATCATCGGCCTGGACGGATCCGACGATGCGGCAGAGTACATCAAGAAGGGACAGCTGGTCGGCACCGCTCTGCAGCAGATTGCCGGTATTACCGAGCTGGCTGTGGAGCAGGCGGATGCTTATGTGACCAACGGCACCAAGCCTGAAACCGAGAAGCAGCTGGTTCCATGCGTAGCCATCACCGCCGAGAACGTTGAATTCCTGAACGCTTTCGTGTACACCGGCAAATAATACCAAAGCAAGAAATCTGATGGGGCGGGAACGTCCGCAAGTGAACGACACTTCGGCGTTCCCGCCTTTTCCATCCACGTCAGTTTTTTTGAAGGAGAACGGAAGATGAAAAAAACAAAAATCATCTGGATCGCCGTGGCGGTGGTACTGGTGGTGTTCCTCGGTCTGAGCATGAAGGTGATCGACAAGGGAACGGAAGGGCAGTACACCGGGGAAGTTGCTTTT
>JAFRGU010000228.1 GCA_017433675.1 Clostridia bacterium | reverse complement strand
TGATGGCTGGGAAAGCGGACTATGAATTCCGGACCACGGTCGTTGCGGAGCTGCACGACGATATGAGTTTCCGGAAAATCGGGGAATGGATTCACGGGGCCCGGCGCTATTTCCTGCAGAAATTCACGGACCGGGAAACGGTTCCCTTTGAGGGATTCCACGCACCGGCAGAAGAGCAGATACAGGCATGGGCCCAGATCATGCGGGCACATGCCGGAGAGGTTGGCATCCGGGGATAATGGGGAACACCCCATCGTACCGGACCCGGTGCACCACAAGATATTGTTAAGATTCAAATTTTCCCATTCTATATATTGACTTTCCCTCTTTCCGGTGCTATATTGTACCGGCACGCGAAAAGGGAGGGTCTTCTTTTTTGCGGAAAAAAAACAAAAACAGGACGCGGCCTTCTCCGCGGAATTAAGGAGGACGGTTCATGTATCAGGTTGTGAAACGGGACGGCAAAATCGCGGAGTTTGAAATCAGCAAAATCTCCGACGCGATCACGAAAGCCTTCAAGGCGCTGGACAAGCAGTATCATCCCAGCGTGATCGACATGCTGGCCCTGCGGGTCACCGCAGAATATGAGCCCATGATCCGGGATGAGAAGATCGCGGTGGAAACCATCCAGGACTGCGTGGAAAAGGTGCTGAGCGAGGCGGGATACGCGGACGTGGCCAAGGCCTATATCCTGTACCGGAAACAGCGGGAAAAGGTACGGAATGTCAACAGCGCCCTGCTGAACTATAAAGACCTGGTGGACAACTACCTGCACATCAATGACTGGCGGGTCAAGGAAAACTCTACCGTGACCTACTCGGTGGGAGGCCTGATCCTGTCCAACTCGGGCGCCATTACCGCCAATTACTGGCTGAGCGAGATCTATGACACGGAGATTGCGGAAGCTCACCGCTCAGCAGCCCTGCATCTGCATGACCTGAGCATGCTGACCGGCTACTGCGCAGGCTGGAGCCTGAAGCAGCTGATTCAGGAGGGCCTGGGCGGCGTTCCCGGGAAGATTACCTCCTCCCCGGCCGGACATCTGTCGACCCTGTGCAATCAGATGGTGAACTTCCTGGGGATCATGCAGAATGAGTGGGCCGGAGCCCAGGCGTTCTCCAGCTTCGACACCTACCTGGCCCCCTTTGTCAAGATTGACAACCTGAGCCAGAAGGAAGTCAAGCAGTGTATCCAGAGCTTCATCTACGGCGTGAACACGCCTTCCCGCTGGGGCACGCAGGCACCGTTCTCCAATATTACGCTGGACTGGGTCTGCCCGAAGGACCTGGCGAACCTGCCGGCCATCGTCGGCGGGAAGGAGCTGGACTTCACCTACGGCGACTGCCAGAAGGAAATGGACATGGTGAACAAAGCCTTCATTGAAATCATGATCGAAGGTGACGCCAACGGACGGGGGTTCCAGTATCCGATTCCCACCTACTCCATTACCCGGGACTTCGACTGGAGCGAAACAGAAAACAACAAGCTCCTGTTTGAGATGACCGCGAAATACGGCACGCCCTACTTCAGCAACTACATCAACAGCGACATGGAACCCAATGATGTACGCTCCATGTGCTGCCGGCTGCGGCTGGACCTGCGTGAACTACGGAAAAAGAGCGGCGGTTTCTTCGGCAGCGGAGAGAGCACCGGATCCATCGGGGTGGTGACCATCAACCTGCCCCGGATCGCTTATCTGGCGGAGGATGAGAAAGACTTCTACAACCGGCTGGATCGGCTGATGGATATTGCGGCCCGGAGCCTGAAGACGAAGCGCACGGTCATCACCAAGCTGCTGGATGGCGGGCTGTATCCCTACACCAAGCGCTACCTGGGTACATTCAATAACCACTTCTCCACCATCGGACTGGTGGGTATGAACGAAACCGGCCTGAACGCGAAGTGGCTGAAGAAGGATCTTACCCATCCGGAAACCCAGAAGTTTGCCCAGGATGTGCTGAACCACATGCGGACCCGGCTGAGCGACTACCAGGAGCAGTACGGTGACTTGTACAATCTGGAGGCGACGCCGGCGGAATCCACCGCATACCGTTTCGCCAAGCACGACAAGGAGCAGTATCCGGATATCGTGACGGCCAACGAGAACGGCAAGCCGTACTATACCAATTCCAGCCACCTCCCTGTGGGATACAGTGAAGATGTATTCTCCGCGCTGGACGTGCAGGATGAACTGCAGACCCTGTATACCTCCGGAACCGTGTTCCACGCATTCCTGGGGGAGAAACTGCCGGACTGGAAAGCCGCAGCCACGCTGGTGCGGAAGATCGCAGAAAACTACAAGCTGCCCTACTACACCATGAGCCCAACC
This sequence comes from Clostridia bacterium, assembly GCA_017433675.1. Lineage (GTDB taxonomy): Bacteria > Bacillota > Clostridia > Christensenellales > Aristaeellaceae > Aristaeella. The sequence goes on along the minus strand of JAFRGU010000228.1, from coordinate 4,059 downwards.
TATTCTGTGTGCAAAAACCACGGATACCTGACCGGGGAGGTCTATACCTGCCCGCACTGCGGGGAGAAGACGGAGGTTTACAGCCGGATTACAGGTTACTACCGGCCTGTTCAGAACTGGAACGACGGAAAGGCGCAGGAGTTCAAGGACCGGAAGGTTTACAATATCGGACACAGCCACCTGAGCCATACAGGACCGCTGCATGCGGAAACGATTCCCGCTCCGGTGTCGGCACAGCCCGAAGCAGCCCAGGCCAACGATATTCCCGCGGCCGAGGAGAAGAAACCGGTTTCCCGGGCCATGCTCTTCGTCTCCGCGACCTGCCCGAACTGCCGGCTGGCGAAAACCCTGCTGCAAAAGGACGGGTTTGTCTACAAAGAAGTGCTGGCAACAGAGAATGTGGATCTGGCCAACAAATACGGCGTGCGGCAGGCTCCGACCCTGGTGGTGATGGAAGGAAGCGAGTACACCAAATACAAGGGCGTGAGCGAAATCAAGAGCATGCTGACCGCCCGGAAGGATTCGGGCGAGAAGCAGGCAATGTAAAAAGCATGCGCAGGGACGGGAGCGGATAGCTCCGGTCCCTGCTGCGTGTTCCAGGAAAGAAACGGCAGAATACCAGGAGACGGAGGATCAGAGCAATGTATGACATCATCGTGGTGGGCGGCGGCCCCGCTGGGATGACGGCAGCCCTGTACGCGCTGCGGAACGGAAAGAGCGTGCTGGTGCTGGAGAAGACCGGATTCGGCGGGCAGATTACCCACAGCCCCAAGGTCGAAAACTGGCCCGGAACGCTGCGGATGAGCGGGAACGAATATGCAGAGGCATTTCTGGAGCAGATCCTTGAACAGGGGGCCGAGGTGGACCTGAACGAGGCTGTAAAGATTGAGGACCACAAAAATTACAAGACCGTGACCACCGCGGACGGCGAGACCCGGGAAGCGAAGGCGGTGATTCTGGCAACGGGTGTCCGGCACCGGGAACTGGGACTGGCCGGGGAACGGGAGATGACCGGCGAAGGAGTGAGCTACTGCGCGGTTTGCGACGGGGACTTCTTCAAAGACCGAAAGGTTTGCGTTGCCGGCGGCGGGAATTCCGCCCTGCAGGAGGCATTACTGCTGGCCGGGAAATGCAGCGAGGTTATCATGCTGCAGGATCTGCCGGAATTCACGGGGGAGAAGAAGCTGCAGGAGCTGCTGTTCGCCCGGCCGAACGTTTCCGCCCGGACCGGTGTGAAAATCACGGATCTGGAGATGGACGAAAATGTCCGGCTGACAGGGGTCACCATTGAGAATGCAGCAGGAGAAAAGGAAACCATTGACTGCGAAGGGCTGTTTGTGGCGATCGGCCTGATTCCGGAAAACGAAGCTTTCCGAAATGTAGCGGCCCTGGACAGGTGGGGGTATTTCGACAGCCCGGAATCCTGCGAGACAGATACACATGGGATTTTTGCAGCGGGCGACTGCCGGGCCAAGCAAATCCGACAGCTGACGACCGCCGTGGGAGACGGCTCCATCGCAGCGCTGGCAGCGTGCAGGTATATCGACGCCATGGGGTAAAGGGGATTCCCCCTACTCCCCGGCCCCTTCCCCCGATGGGGGAAGGGGAGCGTTTACGGAATGGGGGCTGCGCCTCCAAACCCCCTCAAAAAAAGAAGGAACCGCCGGAAAGTATTCCAGCGGTTCCTTTTGTATCGGTTTATGGCTCGCCGTTACCCGCGCTGAAGCGCGGACGGCTGCATGTGGGAAGTGTTACCCGAATCAGAGATTCGGACACTTCCTCACTTCAGCATGGAGGGCTCCCAGCTTTCATGGGGCTCCAGACCCAGCAACTGTACCACAGTGGCGGCAATATTGGCCAGGCCGAAGGATGGATCATCCTTCATCTCATGCTTTTCATCCTTGTCATAGATGATGAAGGGAACGGGATTCAGGCTGTGTGCCGTCCGTACCTTCACATTGCCCTTCTTATCCTTTTCAAGCATCTGGTCAGAGTTGCCGTGATCCGCAGTAATCATCAGGATCACGTTTTCTTCATCGCATACCTTCTTCAGGCGGGCCAGGCACAGATCCACGGACTCGACAGCAATCTCCGTCGCCAGCAGGTCCCCGGTATGGCCGACCATATCGCCATTGGGATAATTGCAGCGGATGAAGCCATACTTATGGCTGCGAATGGCATCAATCATCAGGTCGGTGATCTCTGTCGCCTTCATCCACGGCGCCTCATCGAAGCTGCGGACATCAGAATCCACCTGCTTCCAGTCCTCCAGTTCCTCGGAGAACTTTTCAGAACGGTTGCCGTTCCAGAAATAGGTCACATGGCCGTACTTCTGGGTTTCCGAGCAGGCATATTCGCGGATGCCGTGGCTGACCAGCAGCTCCGTCAGCGTGTTGCGGATCTCCGGCGGGTTGACCAGATAGGTGCGGGGGATGCACAGGTCTCCATCATACTGCAGCATGCCGGCATATTTCACCTGCGGTACGACGCCGCGATCGAAGGCGGCAAAGTCATCGCCGCCGTCGAAGGCCATGGAAATCTCCAGGGCCCGATCGCCGCGGAAGTTAAACAGAATCACGGAATCCCCGTCCTTCATAGCGCCGACGGGCGACCCGTTTTCCGCGATGACGAAGGCGGGCAGATCCTGGTCGATGGCGCCGGTTTCCTCCCGCAGCGTGGTCAGCGCTTCCATGGCGGAGGCAAACTGCCGGCCTTCGCCGTGAACATGGGTATCCCAGCCCTTTTTCACCATGGGCCAGTTCGCCTGATAGCGGTCCATGGTGATGACCATGCGGCCGCCGCCGGAGGCGATGCGGGCATCAAAATCGCTGTCATTCAGGGAAGCCAGGACGTCCTCCAGCTGCTGAATATAAACATGGGCGGAAGTGGCGGGCACATCCCGGCCATCCAGCAGCACATGGCAGCGGACCTTTTTCACATTTTCCTTTTTGGCTTCCGTGATCATCGCAATCAGGTGATGAATATTGGAATGGACATTGCCATCCGAGAGCAGGCCCAGGAAGTGCAGCGCTCCGCCGGATTCCTTTACATTGGCAACCAGCTCTTTCCAGGCGGCGCTGCCGTAGATTTTGCCGCTCTCGATGGATTCATTGACCAGCTTGGCACCCTGAGAATAAATCTGGCCGCAGCCAATCGCGTTGTGCCCTACCTCACTGTTTCCCATATCGTCATCGGAGGGCATGCCTACCGCGACCCCGTGAGCCCGGATGGTACGATAGGGATGATTCTCCTTGAAATAATCCAGCGTCGGGGTTGTTGCCTGCTTCACCATATTTCCCAGGGTCTCCGGCGTTTCTCCCACGCCATCCATGACCACCAGCACAACCGGCTTCCGATCCATAATGGTTCCTCCTTCAAGATTCTTATTTCCCGCGCGACTTTACCGCACAGCCACAGGATAAACTGCTTTCGGCGGAATGTCAAGGATTTATACGGGTTTGAGGCCGATGGAAAAGCGTACCGGCACGAGAAGCACGGGATCAAAAGAACACGGAAAGAACAGGGAAAAGCTTGATTTTCATAGTGTTCTTTTTCATAATAATGCGCGAAACAGACGAAGGCTGTCTGAAAGCCAATTTTTGAGGAGGGAAAAGAAATGAATGCCTATGTAGCCCGGGTATACGCGGATCTGGAGACGCGGAACGGCCATGAGAAGGAATTCCTGCAGGCAACCAAGGAAGTGCTGGAAGCACTGAGTCCCGTATTTGACAAGCACCCAGAATATGAGGATAAGGGACTGCTGGAGCGCTTTGTGGAACCGGACCGGGCAATCATCTTCCGGGTGCCGTGGATCGACGACCAGGGAAAGGTGCAGGTGAACCGCGGATACCGCGTGCAGTACAACAATGCGATCGGTCCCTACAAGGGAGGGCTGCGGCTGCATCCCAGCGTGAACCTGAGCGTGATTAAATTCCTGGGATTCGAACAGGTCCTGAAGAACAGCCTGACCAGCCTGCCCATCGGCGGCGGCAAGGGCGGCAGCGACTTTGATCCCAAAGGCAAGAGCGACAATGAAGTGATGCGTTTCTGCCAGAGCTT
>JAFRGU010000227.1 GCA_017433675.1 Clostridia bacterium | reverse complement strand
TCTACAGCTGGTACGCAAACCGGATGAACGCCGCCTATAAGTATATGAGATACAGCGACTGGGAAGCCGGCCGGCCTGTGGCCGAAGCGGATCCGGAGGCGGACCGGGTGACCCTGACTGCTGTACCCGCCCTGCCGAACAGCTCCCGGAATTTTGCCTTCGACGCCGAAGGCGCACCCATCCGGGAAACCATTCAGATCCGGGGCAATGTAGCTGAAGCGTTCCTGGGCTCCCGCCAGTTCAGCCAGTATCTGGGGCTCTCCCATTCCTTCCAGCCCTCCAACTGGAAGGTCGCCGGCGGCCGTGAAGGTGCGGAGAAGCTTCGGCAGGGAGATTTTCTGGAGCCTGTGGAGTTTTCGGATTTCCAGGTGAATCCCCTGACCGGGGACATTGCCGGTGAAATCCGTCTGGCTTTCTGGCATCACGACGGACAGATATCGCCTGTCACCGGCGGTTCGGTTTCCGGGAATATGAAGGCATTCGCGAAGTCCATCCGTTTCTCCCGGGAGACCCGGCAGTATGACTCCCGGGAAATCCCGGCTGTGACCCGCCTGAAGGCCGTGACCATCACCGGTGCGGAATAAAGGCAGCCGCTGAAACAGCACCCGCGGAGGGGAAACGCTCATGGCAGGAGAAACGGAAAGCGTCATTAAAACCATGCTGGCCATGCAAAGACATCCCTGGGAGCAGGGCGTCTGCGCGCAGGCGCTTTATGAAGCCGGCAGGGAGGAACTGTGGATTCCCATGGCGCACGACGCGATTATGCGCCAGAGCCGGGACGGCCGGCTGGGTATGGTCGGGGGAGAGGCGGCCGTATCCGATCCGGCGGCCAACGGGGAGGTCTGCCTCCGGGCCTTTGAGAAAACCGGAGACCCATTCTACCGGATGGGAGCGGAGCGCATGCTGCAGTACCTGAAGCATGGCGCGCCGCGGACAGCGGATGGCATCATCTGCCACAACAACGTTTCCTTTGAAGAAGGCTTTTCGCCCTGTCAGCTATGGATCGACGGGCTGTATATGGTGCCTCCGTTCCTGGCTGTGATGGGGGAGACCGACGAGGCGGAAACACAGATCAGGGGATATATCCGTCATCTGTTTGATGACGATGCCGGGCTGTTTTTCCATATCATCGACACGGAGAGCGGACGGTTTGTTCGGCGGAAGCACTGGGCGACCGGAAACGGATGGGCCCTGCTGGGACTGGGAAGAGTGACTGAAGCACTGGCAGAACAGGGGCACGGAACAGCGGCGGAGGAGATAGCCTGCTTCCAGCGGAGGCTGCTGGACGCCATGCTCCGGTATCAGCTGGCAGACGGGCGGTTCCATGATATTCTGGATGCGCCGGAAACCTTCGTCGACGGGACTTCCGCCATGATGATGGCTGCGGCCGTTTACCGTGGTATCTATCACGGATATATCGATTCCTCCCGCCGGATTGCTGCCGAAACCGCATACCGGACCGTGTCAGAAAGAATCGATGCATACGGGCTGATTCATGAAGTGTGCGGATGCCCGGACTTCACCTCCGAAGGAACATCTGCGGAAGCGCAGGCAGCCTTCGTCATGGCTCACAGCTGGCGGGAAAGGCTGATGCCCTGAGCGGACATGAACCCGCCGGACGACGGCGCACCGGACACGGCGGCGGGGCAGGCGGACAGCGTTCAAAACTTGCATTGCAGCCGGAATGCTGATACAATAGCATCCGTACACCCACGCACCATGGGCGGAAAGAACAAGGAGGAACGGGCAATGGCACAGAATCCTGTGTTTACGATTGTAATGAGCGACGGGCGCGAAATGAAGGGAGAGCTTTATCCCGAAGCGGCGCCGCAGTCTGTGGGCAACTTCGTGGCCCTGGCCAACAGCGGCTTCTATGACGGACTGATTTTCCACCGGGTGATTCCCGGATTCATGATTCAGGGCGGAGACCCGAAGGGCATGGGGTATGGCGGACCGGGATACGCCATCAAAGGCGAGTTCGCCGCCAACGGAATTCCGAACCCGATCCGGCATACCTACGGTGTGCTGAGCATGGCGCGCAGCTCCATGCCGGATTCCGCGGGCAGCCAGTTTTTCATCATGACCAGCGACAGTCCCCATCTGGACGGGCAATACGCCGCGTTCGGCAAGGTGCTGGAGGGGATGGATGTGGCGGAGGATATCGTGAATACTCCCCGGGACCGGGCGGATAAGCCGCTGGCTCCTCAGCAGATGGCAACGGTCCGGGTGGAAACCTTCGGAGAGGTATATCCCTTCGATCAGATCTGACGTACCCAAGGCGCGGAAAAGCGGAAAGCTTTCTGCGCCTTGATCTGTATATGGGGGAAATCCGGGAAACGGACGGGACAGAAAGGCGGAGAAAGATTGGAGAAACAGAAAATCACAGTCCGGGTGGCTGAAAAGAATTATACCCTGGTATCCTCGGATTCGCCGGAATACCTGCGTCGGGTGGCGGCACTGGTGGACCGGCGGCTGAAGGAAATGGAAATCGCCAGCGGGATGCCAGCTCAGCAGGTGATGGCCCTGACCTGCTTCAACCTGGCGGATGAGCTGCTGAAGGCGAAGGATGAAAACACGGCGCTGAAGCGGCGGATGCAGGAAAGCCTGGCTGCTGCGGAGACGGGCATGCCGGCGGCGAAAACCGCCGGAACAGCGGAAGCCGTCCCGCCATCAGCGGAAGCCGGCGGAGCGGTGAAACGGCGGCGGAGCGGGAACGAAGCGTAAAATGGGAAAGGAACGCGGAATCATGGAGATACTGGCGCCGGCGGGGAACCGGGAAGCGCTGGAGCGGGCCCAGGCAGCCGGTGCGGACGCAGTCTATCTGGGATACGCCGCCTTCAGCGCCCGGGCCGGCGCGGGCAACTTCGATGACGAGGAGCTTGCGGACGCCCTGCGGTTTGCGCACCTGCACCGGATGCGGGTTTACGTGACGGTGAACACGCTGGTGAAGGATGGGGAGCTGGCGGAGGTGGAAAAGCTGCTGACCCGGCTGGAAGCACTGCAGGTGGACGGCGTCCTGGTTCAGGATTTCGGGATCCTGCGGATGATCCGGAAAAACCATCCGGGGCTGCGGGTCCACGCCAGCACCCAGATGGCGATTCACAACGCGAGCGGCGTCCGGTGGTGCGCGAGGATGGGCATGAAGCGGGTCGTACTGGCCCGGGAGTGCAGCCTGGACGAAATCCGGCAATGCGCGGAAACCGGGATGGAGATCGAGGTTTTCGGGCATGGCGCCCAATGTGTCTCCGTGAGCGGGGAATGCCTCTTTTCCAGCATGGTGGGCGAACGGAGCGGCAACCGGGGCCGGTGCGCCCAGCCCTGCCGGAAGATCTACCGGCTGGACGGCCGAATTGGCGCATGGCTGAGTCCCCGGGATCTCTGCCTGCGGGATGAAGTGCCCGCCCTGGCGGAGGCGGGCGCCGCCAGCCTCAAAATTGAAGGCCGGCTGAAACGGCCGGAATATGTTTATACCGTGACGGACAGCTACCGCAGGGCGCTGGACACCTGGCGGGAAGGCCGGTTCGAGCCCGCGGATGACGCGGAAACGGAAGCGCTGCAGCAGATGTTCCATCGGGGCGGATTCATGCGGGGATACGCCTTCGGAGCGGAGGATGCGGCGGTGATTCAACCGGAGAGCGTGAATCACCGGGGGATCCGGATCGGGACCACGGAGCGCGTCCGGGGAAGAATCTGCGAGGTGCGGACGACGAGGGATCTGCATGACGGGGACGGGCTGCGCCTGAATCATGACGGAACGGAAACAGAGATGACCTATGCCGGGCCGGAAGTTCCGGCGGGCAGCCCGGCCCTGATCCGGCTGCGGGAAGGGATCCGGGCCGCGGCCGGGGATCCGGTTTACCGGCTGACGGATACGCGGCAGCTGGAAACGGCCATGGCGGCACCGCTGCGGCGGATCCCGGCGGCAATGGAGATGGAGGCCTGGCCGGGGAAGCCGCTGCGGCTCCGGGTGACCGACGGAGAAAAAACCGCGGAGGTCTTCGGAGCCCCTGTGGAAGCGGCCCGCACCCGGGAGAGCACCGCGGAGGAGCTGCAGAAGCAGCTGGAGAAGACCGGAGGGACCGACTTCCGGGCGGAAAGGATCACCGTCCGGACCGGAGGCGCCTTCGTACCGGTTTCCGCGGTCAACAGCCTGCGGCGCGAAGCGCTGGAAAAGCTGGCGGAAGCGCGGATCGACGGGTTTGCGTATCCGGCGGAAGCGGGTTCAGACGACGGAACCGGAAGCACGGAAACAAATCAGAACGGAGACCGGCCAGGGCTTTTTGCCGGCGGGCGGATCCGGGCAATGGTCATCGCCCGGAACCGGGAACAGGCGGAGGCAGCCCGGAGGCAGGACGTCCGAATCGCGTGGTATCCGGAGGATTTCCGGGAAGCCGCGCTGGAGACGCTGGCCGGGGACATGCAGGCCGGGGACTGGATCCGGCTGCCGGAGGTATGCGAGGAAGCAACGCTGGCGACGCTGCGGGAATTCTTCGGGAAACAGAAGGAGAAGCTGGGCGGCGTGCTGCTGGGATCCATCGGTCAGCTGGGCGTGACGTGGCCGGTACCGGTGGCGGCAGGGCCCGGAGTGCCGGTCATGAACCGGGAAGCAGCCCGGCTGCTGAAGGAGCAGGGGTGCGCTTTCGTGTTTGCCAGCCCGGAGCTGACGGGCGGAGAGGCGCGGGCCCTGCGGCAGGAAGCGGAGGATGCGCCGGATCTGCCGGAGATCCTGGCGCCGGTATACGGACGGGCGCAGCTGATGCTGCTGCATCACTGCCCGGCGCGGACGGCGATGGGGCTGCAGCAGGGGCACCGGGAATGCCGGATGTGCGATACGGGCGTGGCGGAAGCACTGCGGGGAAAGAGCCTGGAGGATGAAGACGGGAGACGGTTCCCGATGCTGCGGGAACGGATGCCGGAAGGGTGCCTGGTCAGGCTGATGAATATGCTGCCGACGGATCTGGGCGACAAAGGCGTGCCGGGACCGGTGGCGATGGAGATGACGACGGAAAGCGGGGAAGCAACGCGGGAGATCGTCGACTGTATTCTGAACGGAGAAAGAGGACCGGAAGAGGCGACCCGGGGGCACTGGAAGAGGCCGGTGCTGTGACGACCGCCTACTCGACAGCGACCCGAGTAACACATGCGGTTTTGCGAGAGAGTGGTGCTCTTCTGAGTGTATGCCTAAGCCGTGTCATGGATGCAATTGCCCCTTGACAACCATTATTCCGCCGAATATAATTTTTTGCAACAGGTTTATGAGACTCGAGAAAGGGTCATGCAGGACAGGTAATCCGGTTTTCTCAGGATGCTTTTCCTGTATATATCTTTTTTGGCGAAAATGACTGCCGCAGAACTGTATATGGGGGAGGGGATGACCGGATGACCAAAAAAGCGGCCCATCAGACGAAGAAAGTTCCTTTTTTCCGCAGGCTTGCGGAACAGCGGTGGCTCCTGCTGATGTCCATGCCATTCGTGGTGTGGCTGGTGATTTTCAAGTACGTTCCCCTTTGGGGCTGGACCATGGCCTTCCAGGAAGTGCGTCCCGCCACATTCAAGATTCCCTTTCTGGAAAGGAACTTTGTCGGTTTCAACAATTTCCTGGAAGCCTTCAATGACCGGCTTTTCGCACAGACGATGATCAACACGCTGGGCATCAGCGTGCTGGATATCGCGCTGGGAACATTCGCCGCGATTCTCTTTGCCGTTCTGCTGAACGAAATCTATTTCATGCGGTTCAAGAAGATTACCCAGACCATTTCCTATCTGCCCCATTTCGTGTCCTGGGTTATCATTTCTTCCATTGCCAAGAACGTGCTGAATGACCGGGGCGTGATTGACAGCCTTTTCAACACCAATTTCAAACTGCTTTCCACGGACAGCGCCATCGCATGGTTTGTGATCGTATTCGTCTCCATCTGGAAGGAATGCGGATGGAATGCCATCATCTATCTTTCCAGCATGGCGGGTATTGATCCCGGACTGTATGAAGCAGCTTCCATCGACGGGGCCAACCGGGCCCAGCGGATCTGGCATATTACCCTGCCGGGAATCAGAGCAACCATTATTATCCTGCTGATCATGTCCATCGGCGGCGCGCTGAATGTGGGCATGGAGCGGCAGATGCTGATGAGCAACAATATTATTGAGAATCATACCATGGTGCTTTCCTGGTTCGCGTATAAGCGGGGCATCGGAAAGAACAATTACGGCGTGGGTACTGCCATCGGCATGTTCCAGTCTGTCATCGGCATTATCCTGCTTCTGGCCGCCAACAAGATCGCCAGCAAGGTCGGCGAAGACCGGCTGATCTGAGGAGGTGGGAGAAGATGACGAAAAAGGTATATAAGTTTGACTACGTTCTGCTTCTGGTCTTTGCTGTGATTCTGATCTGCACGCTGTATCCCTTCCTGAACGTGCTGGCTATTTCCCTGAACGATCCGGTGGACACCCTGCGAAACATCAACATGATTGTCCCCCGACAGTTCACCCTGAACAACTACCAGTACGTCTTTACGGATTCGGCCCTGGTTTCCGCCTCGATCATGTCCGTTCTCCGTACTGTGATCGGTACGGTAGCCAGCCTGTTCTGCACGGCCATGCTGGGATATGCCCTGAGCCGGAAGGACTATATGTTTCACCGGATTCTGACTGTGCTGTTCGTGATTACCATGTATGTCAGCGGCGGCATGATTCCGGAATACCTGCTGATCATGCGCACCCTGAAGCTGAGCAACAACTTCCTGGTCTATATTCTGCCCGGACTGATCTGGGTATACAATGTAATTCTGGTCCGGTCCTATATCGACGGCCTGCCCTTCGCGCTGCAGGAGGCCGCGAAGCTGGACGGCGCCAACGACATGCAGATCTGGTATATGGTCATCCTGCCCCTTTGCACACCTGTGCTGGCCACGGTTGCGCTGTACTACGCGGTGGGCCAGTGGAACTCCTTCATGGATACCTACCTCTACGCGATGGACCTGCCCACGCTGCAGTTCAAGCTGTATGAGATCATGAACCAGGCGACCATGAAGATGGATGTACACGGGGATATGACCAATGCCGCCACGGTCGTGACACCCATGTCGATCCGCATGGCGGTTACCATCGTGGCCACCGTGCCGATCGTGGTTGTGTACCCATTCCTGCAGAAGTACTTCATCAGCGGTATGACGCTGGGGTCCGTCAAGGATTGATTCCGTTATGGTTCCCGCGAAGAAACGGGTTCACATAAAACAAAAAAAGGAGGGTTTTTCCATGAAACGTCTGATCGCACTTGTACTGGCTGCCGCAATGTGCCTGACTCTGGTCAGCTTTGCGTCCGCTGAGGATGACAAGACCCCCATCACCTTCCGCTTCTACAACGCGGACGGCAAGAATGCCGACTGGGACAACCCGGTTGCAGCCGCTATCACAGCAGCCACCGGCGTGACCCTGAAGGTAGAGTATCCCGTTTCTTCCCAGGGTGACGCGAAGGAAGACGTGGCGCGCTGGATTGCACTGGACGAGTATCCGGACCTGTGCTACACCAAGGGCGACGCAACCAACCTGTATGAAGCCGGTGCGCTGATCGACATGACCGATCTGATTGAACAGTACGGTCCGAACATCAAGAAGATGTACGGCGAAGAGTTCAAGAAGCTCCAGTGGGGCAACGGCGATACGGGCATCTATCAGCTGTCCTACGCCGGTGTCGGCGCCCAGTCTCTGACCTCCGGCGGCTCCTGCCAGATCCAGTATGCCGCGCTGAAGGAGAATGACTGGAAGGTTCCGAAGACCATTGAAGAATACGAAGCTCTGATCAAGCAGTATCTGGCGGCTCATCCGAAGACCGATGACGGCCTGGATATGATCGGCCTGACCATCTCCTCTGCTGACTGGCACTGGATGATCACCCTGGGCAACCCCGCAGGCTTCATCGCCGACGCGCAGCCCGACAACGGCCAGTGGCTGATTGATGAAAACTTCAACGTGATCTACAAGCATCACACCGAGGAAGAGAAGGAATACTTCCGCTGGCTGAACCGGATGTACAACGAAGGCATCCTGGATCCCAACTTTGCCACCCAGACCGATGATGACTACATCGCCAAGCTGGCCAACGGCCAGGTGGTCGCGATCACCGACGCCGAATGGCATTACAACCAGGCCAACCAGGCGCTGATCGCTTCCGACAAGATGGAACACACCTTCTGCGGCCTGCCGGTCACCCTGAGGGCGGATCAGAAGTGCCCGATGCTGCTGTACCAGGGCCTGCAGGTCGGCTGGGGCGTGGGCATCACCACCAGCTGCAAGGATCCGGTCCGCGCGGTGAAGTTCCTTGATTTCCTGTGCTCCGATGAAGGCCAGATCCTGTACAACTGGGGTATTGAAGGCGAGAACTACTTCCTGGATGAAAACGGCAAGCCTTACCGGACTCCGGAAGAAATCGCCAAGTCCCAGTCTGACCCCGACTACAGCAAGAAGACCGGTATCGGCAACTACACCGGCTTCCCGATCCGCGGCAACGGCTCTGAACGCGAAAGCGACGGATTCCCCTACACCGTGAACACCCGCGCATCCGTGAAGGCCGAATACAACGCCATTCAGAAGGAAGCCTGCGAAGCCTGGGGCGTGGATATGCTGATTGATATCTTCCCGCAGCCCAGCGAATTCCCGATTCCGCCCTATTCTCCGCTGTGGGCCTATCAGAAGCCGCAGGCGCTGCAGGATCAGGAAGCAATCCTGAACGAGATTGCGCCTATCGACCTGGTCAAGTGCGTGCAGGGCAGCATCGAAGACTTTGATGCCAACTGGGATGCCATGATCGCTGACTTCAACAACAATGGCCTGGCCGAATGCGAAGCGGGCTATACTGCCTGGCTGGCTGAGAAACTTCAGTAATCGATCATTTCCAATCTTTTCCCATCGAACCTGACGGACTGCAGCTTCGGGAGTGCCTTTTTCCGGGGCGGGGATGAAGGGTTCTGAAACATCTTTCCTGGCCCGATATCCGCTGGATATCGGGCCAGATTTCAAATAGAAGAAAGGATTTTTTATCATGGCAGCTGAACAAGAATACACACCCTTCCGGGATCCGTCCCTGCCTGTGGATACCCGTATCGACTGGCTTCTGTCCGAACTGACCATGTCAGAAAAACTGGCCATGATCTCCTCCAGCTCGGCGGACGCACCCCGGCTCGGATTCCGGCGCATGGCGGCGGGCGGCGAAGCCGCCCACGGCGTGGAAGCGCGCAATGATCAGAATGACCTGGGCCGGGCGGAACCGACCACTTCCTTTCCGCAGCCCATCGGCATGAGTGCTTCCTGGGATCCGGAGATGATCCGGAAAGCCGGCGAAGTGACCGGAACAGAAGCACGCGTGCTGTATCACCGGCACCCGGACCGGGGTCTGCTGCGGTGGGCGCCTACGGTGGATATGTGCCGGGATCCCCGCTGGGGCCGGAATGAGGAAGGATACGGAGAGGATCCCGTACTGACCGGAAAAATGGCTTCTGCCTATATCCGCGGCATGCAGGGGGAGCATCCCAGGTACCTGCGCTGCGCCGCGACGCTGAAGCATTTTTACGCCAACAATGTGGAGGAGGGCCGGGGATGGAAGAATTCCACGGTGGACCCCCGAAACAGGTATGAATATTACTTTGAACCTTTCCGCCGCTGTATTCAGGACGGACATGCGGAAGGCATTATGACAGCCTACAACCGGATCAATGGCCGGGTCGGCGTGCTGAATCCGGAGGTGCAGGAAATCCTGAAGGATCAGTACGGGCTGACCCACGCGGTTTCGGACGGCGGCGCCACAGGTATGGTGGTCAGCGTACATCACGAATTCGGATTGAACGCACAGACGATTCCTGCGGCGATCCGGGCCGGCGTGGACGCCATGTCCGACAATCCAAAAGCGATGCATCAGGGTGCAGCGGAAGCCTATGAGCTGGGCCTGCTGACCGAAAAGGATGTCAATCAGGCGCTGCGGAACATGCTGCGCACCAAAATACGGCTTGGCATTTATGACCAGCCCAACGAGAACCCCTATGACAAGGTGACTGAAGCGGATCTATGCTCGGACCGGAACCGGGAGATCTGCCTGCAGCTGACCCGGGAAAGCCTGGTGCTGCTGAAGAATGAGGGAGACCTGCTGCCGCTGGGTGAGGACGAGGATATCGCGCTGATCGGCCATGTGGGCGACAAATGGTATCAGGACTGGTACGGAGGAGAACCGGATCATCGGATCACCCTCCGGCAGGGGCTGGAGAAGATCCGCGGGACGAAGGTATCCTTCTCGGATGCGCTGGACCGGGTGAAGCTGAAATTCGAAGGCCGGTATCTGGCTGTCCGGGAGGATGAAGTGCTGTGCCTGGATCCGAAAGGAGATACCTTCATTCTGACGGACTGGGGCGAGGACAGCATAACGCTCCATTGCGAGCGGACAGGCAAATGCCTGCGTATGTACGTGCCCTTCGGGCAGTTTGCGGACCTGTCCAAGAAGGGCCTGATTCTGGCGGACAAGGAAGAACCCTTTGACTTCCTGGAGCTGGCAGTGTTCCACAGACGGGATCAGGAGGATGGAACGCTGGAGCTGCATACCTTCTTTGAAATGCCCATGACAGTCAATGAGGATGGCACGGTTGGATGCGACGCGGGAAAAACACCGCTGCGGCTGACCCTGGAAAAGGTGCGCGACGGGCTGGAGGAAGCGTTGAGCCTGGCGCGGAAGCATCAGACCGTGATTCTGGCGCTGGGATCCAACCCGGTGATCAATGCCAAGGAGATTTCCGACCGGACCACGCTGGCGCTGCCGCCGGATCAGGCAAGACTGCTCACAGAGGTGCGAAAAGCCAATCCCCGGGTGGTGCTGATGCTGCTGACCAACTATCCCTATCTGATGAACGAGGCCAAGGCACATATCCCGGCAATTCTGCTGAGCGCAACGGGCAGCCAGGACCTGGGCAGGGCCTGCGCGGAAACCATTTACGGAATCAACGCGCCTGCGGGCCGGCTGAACCAGACCTGGGTGCTGTCGGAGGACCAGCTGCCGCCCATGGATGACTATGACATCATCCAGAAGGGAAGAACCTACCGCTATCTGGAGGGAGAAACGGCTTTTGCCTTCGGACACGGGCTGACCTATACTGCCTTCGCCTACAGCGGCCTGAAGGCGGAAGTACAGGAGAACAGTATTCTGGATATTTCCTTCACGGTGACCAATACCGGAGAACGTGCTTCAGACGAAGTGGCGCAGGTTTACGCCGTGCCGCCGCCCTCCCGGGTCCGGAAACCGCTGAAACAGCTGCTGGGCTTTGAAAGGCTGAAGGATGTTCAGCCCGGCGAATCGCGTCAGGTACAGCTGCGGATTCCGACGGAGGAACTGCGCTTCTACGACGTCATCAGCAGGACGCTGATGGTGGAGGAAGGCGAATACGGCCTTTTCGCCGGTCCGAGCAGCCAGGACCGGGCACTGGAGACCCGCATCCATGTGCCGGGCGGAAAACCCGGATTCCGTGACAGCCGGAAGCATCAGCCGGCGGATCATTTTGACAGCTGCGAAAACCTGGAAATCACCGAAGGCCTGCTGGGCTTCAGTGCTGTGACTCCGATGAATCCGGAGAAGCCCATGATGGCGGAATACCGGGACTGCTGCCTGCCCGGCAAGGAAGGCGAGCTTGTTCTGTTCCTGAAGAGCGCGGCAGGATGCAGGGTGAAAGCCTGTATTAACGGGATTGAGAAGGCCTGCTGGGAAGGGGAAACCCGGACCTATGCCCGGAACGGAATGCGCATCCGCAGGGATCCAAAGGAAAAGCTGGAAAGGCAGAAGCCTATTTTTGTGGAGCTGAGACTATCCCTGGAGGACCTTCCCGCGGACAGCCCGGCGACCCTGCAGCTCTGCCTGGAGGGCGACGCGCAGCTGTGCTACTGGCGCGTCACGGAACCTGCGCCGCTGCTTTTCGGATAATTGTACAGTAACCAGAGCAATTTCCCGAAATCCGGCGCAGGAACAGAAAAAAACTATCGTTGAACGGAACAGAGAATCTCCGGCAGCCTGTGAAGACTGCCGGAGATTATTTTTCTCCTCAAAAAGGTTCAATGTAAAACTTTGCGGGGTGATACAAATATAAAAGGCTGCAGGGGACGGGCGTCCGTCCTGCAGCCTGTATCAGGAGCCTGTTCCCGTTTCGGTCATTCCGGGCGCAGATCCGTCCGGGTTATTCTTTTTCCGAATCATCCGGATTCACATGAATCACTGGAATGTCCTCTTCCGTAACGGGCTGATCAGCGGGATCCTCTTCATTTTCTTCTCCTTCGGGGCATCCTTCCGGATCATCGGCAGACAGGTCACTCCAGACCTTTTCGATTTCTTCCTTTACCGTCTTCGCGGCAGTGGTCGCAGTATCAGCGACCGTGTCTGCAGTCTCCTTCACCGCTTTCCCGATATCGATTTCCTTTCCGCCTTCATTTTCCAGATGAACGCTGCATCCCAGGAGCGGAGCAGCAATCATACCGACGATACTCAGCTTTGGTGCAACGAGCAGACCGGGAAGCGCCAGAAGACCGGGCACATTCACGATTTCCCTGCCATCCCGTTCGACCTTTACACGATAACCAGTCAGTTCATCAAAAAAATTCTTTGCCATGTTTTTTCCCTCCTTTTATTCTTCGTCAGCGTTGGCAGCATTCTGCGCATTCCTGTTCCGGAAGCAGTAGAAAGCGACCAGGCCGATCACAATACCGAGAACCATTCCACTGCCTGAGAACGCGCCGGATGCGACAGATACCAGGCCGGAGAAGACACCGCCGATAACGGCGCCAATCAGGCTCAGGACTCCGCCGACGACAGCGATGGCAATCCATCCGCCAAACATCAGCACAGGCAGGAGAAACAGGCTGCTGAGGAAACTGCCCTGACGGCAGCGACGATCGTCACCGAAGATCATGTTTCCCAGAGCCAGGATACCAAGCAGGCGCAGCATTGTTTTCATCCTCCATTTCGCTGTTCCATGTATTCCGGTCATTCCCTGACCGTGGTTATATCATAAGGTCAGGGAAGGTTAAAATACAGGGTCTTGTGAGAGAAATATGAATGTCTATTTCTCCACAAATAGAAAAAGAGGCCTCATGGATTACTCAACAAGGTCTTGCGTTCAACCGACCGCACTATCTTCATTTCAAGCAGAGACGCACCCCATTCCAGACGGTTGACACGTTCTGCTTTGCGAAAGATTAGAGTCAAATGCAGTTCCATTAGAGTCAATTATCGTTTGATTAGAGTATGCCCCCTGTGATAATATATACTCGCGGAAGCAGATGGGGAACAAGATCCGATATGTTCAATCGATCGGGTCTTTTTTCTGTTCTTTTTGAAACGGACAGGGGGATCTGACGTTTCACGCAGATGAAGAGTTGCTAAAGAAATAGGCGAGTGATATAATAATCTGATATTTCCTGGAGTTTGCGGAGGAGACGGCATGAAGAAAGCGCTGATCAGCGTCACGGGGCTGGACGCCACGGGAATCATCGCCCGGGTGGCGACGAAGCTGTATGAACTGAATATCAACATACTGGATATCAGCCAGACCATCCTGGGCGGATACTTCACGATGATGATGATTGTGGACCTATCCGGCGCGACGGTGGATTTTGACGGGGTGAACCGGGCACTGGAGCCCATCCGGGCTGAACTGAAGATGGAGATTCACATCCAACGGATGGATATCTTCGACGCGATGCACCGGATCTGACGGAGGGGAAGCATGATCGAGACAGGTGAAATACTGCAGACCCTGCGGATGATCCAGGAGGAGCATTTCGACGTCCGGACCATTACGCTGGGGATCAATCTGCTGGACTGCTCCGACCGGGACGCGGAAGCCTGCGCCGGGCGGGTCTATGAGAAGATCTGCAGGACGGCGCAGGATCTGGTCTCCACCGGGGAGGCGATCGAGCGGGAATTCGGAATTCCCATCGTGAACAAGCGCATCAGCGTGACGCCGGTGAGCCTGATCTGCCAGGGAGACCCGCGGCCCATCGCGATCGCGCTGGACCGGGCGGCGAAGGAAATGGGTGTGAACTTTCTCGGCGGATATTCGGCGCTGATGCACAAGGGAGCGACCGCGGCGGACGAGCGGCTGCTGGCGTCCATTCCCGAGGTGCTGAGCGAAACGGAGCGGCTCTGCTCCAGCGTCAACGTGGCCAGCACGCGGGCGGGGATCAACATGAACGCCGTCCGGGAGATGGGCCAGGTGATCCGGAAAACCGCGGAGCTGACCGCGGATACGGACGGGCTCGGATGCGCGAAGCTGGTGGTTTTCGCCAACGCGGTGGAGGACAACCCCTTCATGGCGGGCGCCTTCTGCGGCGTCGGAGAGCCGGAAAGCGCAATCAACGTCGGCGTTTCCGGACCGGGGGTCGTCAAGAAAGCGCTGGAGGAGGTTCGAGGCGCGCCGTTTGACATCGTGGCGGAAACCATCAAGCGGACGGCCTTCAAGATTACGCGGGTCGGGCAGCTGGTGGCCCGGGAGGCCAGCACACGGCTGAACATCCCCTTCGGAATCGTGGATCTTAGCCTGGCGCCGACGCCGGCGCGGGGAGACTCCGTGGCCCATATTCTGGAAGAGATGGGGCTGGAAAGCACCGGAGCGCCGGGAACGACGGCGGCGCTGGCGCTGCTGAACGACGCGGTCAAGAAGGGCGGCGTCATGGCCAGCAACCACGTGGGCGGCCTGAGCGGGGCCTTTATCCCCGTGAGCGAGGATATCGGGATGATCGAGGCAGCCGGCGCAGGGCACCTGACGCTGGAAAAACTGGAAGCCATGACCTGCGTATGCAGCGTGGGGCTGGATATGATCGCTATTCCCGGAGATACCAGCGCGGAGACCATCAGCGGCATCATCGCGGATGAGGCGGCGATTGGCATGGTGAACAACAAGACGACCGCAGTCCGGGTGATACCGGCTGTGGGGAAGAAAGCCGGGGACCGGGTGGAATTCGGCGGGCTGCTGGGATACGCGCCGGTGATGCCGGTGAACAGATGCAAAAACGATGATTTTATTGCACGGGGCGGGAGAATTCCGGCACCGTTGCATTCCTTGAGGAATTAACATGGGAAATTTTGTGGACCGGGTGAAGATCACGGTGAAGGCGGGGAACGGCGGAAACGGATCCGCCAGCTTCCACCGGGAGAAATATGTCCAGAACGGCGGACCTGACGGCGGGGACGGCGGAAAGGGCGGAAACATCCTGCTCTACGCGGATGAAAACATGCACACCCTGCTGGATTTCCGATTCAAGAGCAAATACACAGCGGAAAACGGCGGAGACGGGATGAGCGGGATGCGCAGCGGCCGAAAGGGCGAGGATCTGATCATCAAGGTGCCGGTAGGGACCGTCGTCCGGGAGGCGGAGAGCGGCCGGGTGATGGCGGACATGGACACCGCCGGGGAAACCCGGATCCTGCTGCACGGCGGCCGGGGCGGATGGGGAAACAACCATTTCGCCACCGCAACCAGGCAGGCGCCGAACTTTGCCAAACCGGGAACGAAAACGGAGATTGTCACGCTGCAGATGGAGCTGAAGACCATCGCGGACGTGGGGCTGGTGGGATATCCGAACGTTGGGAAGAGCAGCATCCTCTCCGTCGTCACCAGCGCGAAGCCCCGGGTCGGGAATTACCATTTCACGACCCTGACGCCCAATCTGGGCATTGTCCGGCAGTACGGCAAGGACATCGTGCTGGCGGATATTCCGGGGCTGATCGAAGGCGCGGCGGACGGCGCCGGACTGGGGCACGACTTTCTGCGGCACGTCGAGCGGACGAGGCTGCTGCTGCACGTGGTGGACATCAGCGGAAGCGAGGGGCGGGATCCCCTCGAGGACCTCGACCAGATCAACACCGAGCTGGAGAAATACGGCAACCTGGGAGAGAAGCCCCAGATCATCGTATGCAACAAGATGGATCTGCCGGGCGCGGAGGAAAACTTCCGGCGGATGCAGGCCCTGGCCGAGGGCATGGGAACGCCGGTTTTCGGCGTCAGTGCCGCGACGCACCAGGGATTTGACGCGCTGATGGCGGAGACGGCGAAGGAGCTGGAGACGCTGCCGCCGATCCTGCATTACCAGGAAGAGGAAGCGCCGGAACCGGAGAAGAAGGAAGCGGAGTACCGGGTCATTTTTGACGGGGCGACGTACTTCGTGGAGGGGCCGGGAATGGAGCGGCTGCTGGAGACCGTGAACTTTGACGATCTGGAGAGCCTGAACTGGTTCCACCGGACGCTGCGGAAGATGGGGGTTATTGACGCCCTGCGGGAAGCCGGGGCCGGGGAAGGGTCGACAGTACAGATCGGTGAGATGGAATTTGACTTTGTAGAATAAGAGAGAAGCCCGGGCTGCAATTGCAGGCTGTTGGTGACAGCTTTTTTGGTAAATGAGACGGAAAGGACAATAAGATGACTGGAAAACAACGGGCGGCTCTGCGGAGCATGGCCAATACTCTGGAGACGATCCTTTATATCGGGAAGGATGGGATCGGAGAGAACACAATCCGGGAATGCGAGGATGCGCTGGAGGCCCGGGAGCTGATCAAGGGATGCGTGCAGCAGGGGTGTCCGCTGGATGCCCGGGAGGCGCTGCAGGAACTGTGTGAAAAGACACACGCGGAGCCGATCCAGCATATCGGAAGGCGGTTTGTGCTCTACCGGGCGAGCCGGGAGAATCCCCGGATCGTGGTGGAATAACTGAATAAAAGCCCCGGAGAACGGAGGAAACCGGGAGCCGGGGAAGGAAAACGCGGGACAGCGGAGCAAAGAGGAGACAGAGGATGGTACCGCAGATACGGGATTATCAGGGGCAGCGGATCCACCTGATCGGCATCGGGGGCAGCAGCATGAGCGGGCTGGCGGAGATGCTGATGGACGAGGGATACAGCGTATCCGGCAGCGACCGGGATGAGGGATACCTGATCAGTACAGTCCGGGAGAAGGGTGCCCAGGTTTTCATCGGGCACCGGGCAGAGAACGTTCACGGGGCGGCGATGGTCTGCTATTCGGCGGCCATCCATCCGGACAATCCGGAGCGGCAGGAGGCGGACCGGCTGGGCATTCCGACCCTGGAACGGGCATACCTGCTGGGGCAGCTGATGGAAGGATATCCGAAGGCGGTCGGGATCTGCGGTGCTCACGGGAAAACGACGACGACCTCCATGCTGGCGGAGATGCTGATGGAGCACGGGATGGATCCGAGCATCCATATCGGCGGACGGCTGGACGCCATCGGAGGCAGCACCCGGGTCGGGCACAGCGGGATCTTCGTGGCGGAGGCCTGCGAATTCAACCGGAGCTTCCTGCGGATGAAGCCGACGGTCGCACTGGTACTGAACATCGACGCAGACCATCTGGACTGCTACCGGGATATCGACGAGATCGAGGAGACATTCGGACAGTTCCTGGGACTGCTGCCGGAGAACGGGATCGCCATCGGCAACGGGGACGACCCACGGGTGCGGCGGCAGATCGAAAGGCTGGGATGCCGGAAGGTGTTCTTCGGATTCGGAGCGCAGAATGACTGGCGGCCGGCAAACCTGACCGAGGACGAACGGGGATACGCGACATTCGACCTGATGCACGGAACCGAGAAGCGGGTGCGGGTCCGGATGGGCGTGCCGGGGGATTTCAACATCCTGAACGGGCTGGCGGCCCTGGCTGCGGCGGAAGAGCTGGGACTGCCGGCGGAAAAAGCAGCGGAGAGCCTGGAACGGTTCACCGGGGCGCACCGGCGGTTCGAACTGACCGACACGATCGACGGGGTGGAAATCTTCCACGACTACGGACACAATCCGGCGGAGATGCGCAATGCCCTGAGCATTGCCCGGAAGCGCTGCAGGGGACGGCTGTGGGCCGTCATGCAGCCGCATACCTTCAGCCGGGTGCGGACGCTGTTTCAGGATTACCTGACCTGCACGGAGGCGGCGGACTACACGCTGGTGACCGATATCTGCGCGGCGCGGGAGGCGGATCCCGGCGACCTGAACAGCGGCATGCTGGTGGCCGGCATGAAGGAACACGGGATCGACGCCACCTGGACGCCCAGCTTTGACGACACGGAGAAGTATCTGCGGGAACACTGGCAGGCCGGGGATCTGGTGCTGACGATGGGATGCGGGGACATCAACATGCTGAACGCGCAGATTCATCAGCACGAGGTGGAGAAGGAATGAGAAACAGGCGGATCATATATGCGGATGCCATCCGGCACAATATGGAAGCGATCCGGGCCGCCGTACCGAAAAGCGCGAAGATCATGGCGGTGGTGAAGGCGGACGGATACGGCCACGGCGCCGTGGCTGCCGCCCGGGCGGCGCTGGACGGCGGCGCTGCGGCGCTGGCGGTGGCGACCGTGGCGGAGGGAAAAGAAATCCGGGAGGCCGGAATCCGGGCAGTTCCGATCCTGGTGCTGGGCGCAACAGGCGAAGACGACGCGGAAGCGGGCATCGCGGCCGGGCTGACCCAGACGGTCTGCAGCCCGGAAATGGTCCGGATCTGTGAAAACGCAGCGGAACGGCTGGGTGCCGAGGCGCCGGTTCACCTGAAGATCGACAGCGGCATGGGCCGGATCGGAATCCGGACGACTGAAGAAAGGGAAGCGGTGCTGCAGGCGATGCGGGAGAGCCCGCGGGTCCGGATGACGGGGGTGTATACCCATTTCAGCGATGCGGACGGAAACGCGGAAGGGGAAGCGTATTCCGGGAAGCAGTTCCGGAAATTCCTGGAGCTGAGCGACGGGCTGGGCGTGATCCGGCACTGCGCCAACTCCGCGGCAGCGCTGCGGCACCCGGAATGGGCGCTGGAGATGGTCCGGGAGGGAATCAGTCTGTACGGCTATCCGCCGGTGAAGACGGGGCTGGATCTGCGGCCCTGCATGCGGTGGGAGGCCAGGGTCAGCTACGTGAAGGATGTAGCGGCCGGGGAGTATATCAGCTATGGACGGACCTACCGGACGGAGCGGCCGATGCGGATCGCGACGATTACATGCGGATACGGCGACGGATATCACCGGGCGGCCAGCGGGCATGCGGAGGTGCTGATCCGCGGAAAACGGGCGAAGGTGCTCGGGCGGATCTGCATGGACCAGATGATGGCGGACGTGACGGAGATTCCGGACGCACGAACGGGAGACACGGCGGTGCTGATGGGGAGCGACGGAGAGGAATGCATCACGGCGGAGGATATTGCCGGGTGGTGCGGGACGATTTCCTATGAAGTGCTGCTGAGCTGCGGAAGCCGGGTAGAAAAACAAATCAGGATGGAGTGAAGGACGATGACGACCAAGAGCAAAAAGCCGGTAAAGCCGGTGGAAAAGCCCTTTCTGAAGGGAAACCCGACGGATGAGCGGACAGTGAAGACAGCACTGGGATTTTTCGGTGTGCTGGTGCTGACGGCTTTTATGACCTTCATGGTCTGCACCGCCATGAGCATGGACAACCGCATTCTGCGGATCGTGCTGAATTCGATGGTGGAGCTCCTGGTGCTGTTCATTTTCTACAATAACGCGATCGGACGGGGTACGGAAGCCGTGGCCCGGGGCGAGATCCTGTGGCAGCGGCAGGAGAAGGGGCATCCCTTTACAGAGAAGGAAAGAGCGATCTGTTTTCATCCGGCGAAGGGATATGTGACCGGAGTGCTGGGGACGATCCCGATCCTGATCTGCGCCATCATTCTGGCGGTGACGGCGGACAGGCAGGTCACGGGATACGGCGCGCTGCCCAGCTGGGTGAGCAGCCTGCAGGGCCGGAACGAGCTGGGGGACGCGCTGGCAGCATACACGGTCCGGGAAGGAATGTCGGTGGTGGACGTGATCCGGATCCTCGTCCGGGTCGGCGTGATGCCCTTTGTGAGCATGGTTGGCGCGGAGAACCGGGACGGGATGCTGCTGCTGG
This sequence comes from Clostridia bacterium, assembly GCA_017433675.1. GTDB lineage: Bacteria > Bacillota > Clostridia > Christensenellales > Aristaeellaceae > Aristaeella. The sequence goes on along the minus strand of JAFRGU010000227.1, from coordinate 2,845 downwards.
AGCGGCTGAGCCCAATCATTGTGCTTCTGCCGGCAATCGCGTACGGCACGGGATACCTGCAGGGACAGAAGGAGCGGACCCGGATTCACACCGGGATCGCGGAAAACCGGAAGAGCCGGGCCCGGAAGGAAAAACGGGCTCGGAAGGCCCGTATGAACCGGCCGAAGGGACCGGAACAGCTGAACTGAGAAGGATCATCGCATGCTGAGAATCATCGCGGGCAGCGCCCGGGGCCGGCGGTTTGAGGCGCCGGCGGGGAAGGATACCCGGCCGACCCTGGACCGGGTACGGGAGAACCTGTTCAACATGCTGCAGGGAAGATGCATGGACGCCCGGGTGCTGGACCTGTTCGCCGGAAGCGGGGCCCTGAGCCTGGAAGCCCTGAGCCGCGGCGCGGAATGGGCTGTGATGGCGGACCGGGACCGGGAGGCCCACCGGATCGAGCGCAAGAACGCCGAAGGGCTGGGATTTCAGGAAAAATGCCGGATCCTGCTGAGCCCATGGGAGCGGACAATCGAGACGCTGAAGCGGGAGGAAGGACGGTTCGACCTGATATTTCTGGATCCGCCCTACGCTATGACGGATCTGCGGGAGATGACGGCCGCTCTGAGACCCCTGATGGATGAAGACGGATGGATTGTGCTGGAGCATCAGGCGGATGCCCGGCCCGCTGTGGCGGAAGGCTTCCGGGTGATCAAGGAACGAAAATGGGGATACTGCGGCGTGACGATCTACGGGGCTGATGCGCCTGAAGATGACGGGACGGAGACGGACGGAACGGAAGCCGCTGAGACCGGGTCCCGGTCAGGGAGGAAAAACAATGAGCAGCTGTGTGATCCCGGGAAGCTTTGATCCGGTGACCCGGGGGCATATCGACCTGATTCACCGGGCGGCGGTGCTGTTTGAACAGGTGACCGTGGTGGTGATGGTCAATATCCGGAAAAATGGCACCTTCACGCCGGAGGAGCGGGTTCGCATGCTTCAGACTGCCTGCCGGGACGAGCCGCATGTCCGGGTGGAGCTGTGGAACGGCCTGCTGGGCGAATATATGCGGGAAAAGCAGGAAACGACGGTGATCCGCGGCGTGCGCAGCGGAACGGAATATGACAGCGAGATGATTTCCGCCCAGGCAAACCGGATGCTGAATCCCCGGATGGAGACGCTGCTGATGCCCGCAACGGAAGGATACACCTGGATTTCCTCCTCGGCGGTGAAGGAAATTGCGGCCTTCGGCGGGGATATCCGGGAGTTTGTTCCGGAGGCTTGCGCAGAGGAGATCCTGGCGAGACTGGTGAATCAACACAATCAATAAAGATATGGCAATAAAGCGATGAAGGAGGATCGAACGTGGAAACACCGAGGAGAAGGTCGCAAAACCGGGAGGAGCGGAGCAGCGAGAACACCCGGAGCACGGAGGAAAACGCCCGGGATAACAACAACCCGGACATCAGGGGACCGGAAAACTGCGTGAAGGCCGTCAAGGTGCTGATGCAGGAGCTTCAGGGCGCCAAGAAAACGCTGATGAACTCCGAGAACTGCGTTGTGAACCGGCTGGTCATGCAGGCGCAGCTGGAGTATCTGGATGAGAATCTGCCGGATACGGTCCGGAAAGCTGCGGAGATCGTTCAGGCGGAGGCGACCATCCGGGCAGAGACGGAAGCCAAGAAGAATGAGATCCTCACGGCCGCCCAGAACCAGGCGGAGCAGCTGGCCAGCGAGACCAATGCCCAGGCCCGGGATCTGATGGAGCGGGCCAACCAGGAGGCCAGAGCCCTGATGGATCGCGCGAACCAGGAAGCGAACACCCTGATGGACAAGGCGAACCAGGAAGCGACAGCCTGCGTCGAAGCGGCCCGGGCAGAAGCTGCCCGCATGATCGAGGACGCGGAGAAAAAGGCGCGCCAGCTGGTGGAAGAGGAGAATATTGTCCGCCGGGCCCGGGTGGAAAGCGATGAGATCCGGGAAAAGGCCCAGCAGGAGACCACACAGCTGCAGAAGAACGCGCTGGATTTCGTCGACCGGCAGCTGATGGAGGCGGACCGGAGCATTTCCGAGATGCTGAATGCGATCCGGTTGGAACGGAACGAAGTCAGAAACAGACGGCAGTAAAACCAACCCCCGAAACAGCAAATCCGAAGCGGATTCTGTGATTCCGCTTCTGAAAAGGTCATGATATACCCCTATCATTTCTGCAACCCCGGCGGCCGACCGGAATACCATTGAGATGATCCCGCTGCAGGAGAAGCTGCTGGAGGCGGTATATGAGGTGAATCCGAACGTTGCCGTGGTTCTGATCACCAACTATCCCTACGCGATCAACTGGATGCAGGAGCATGTGCCGGCTATCCTGACCAACGCGACCGGGTCCCAGGATCTGGGCAACGGCCTGGCGTCCGCGATCTTCGGCGAAACGAATCCCGCGGGGCGGGTTCCGATGACCTGGTACCGGAGCGATGCGGATCTGCCGCCGCTGGAGGACTACGATCTGATCAGCCATCCGCGGACCTACCGTTATTTTGACAAACCGGTGCTGTATCCGTTCGGGTTCGGGCTGTCCTACACCACCTTCGAATACAGCGGACTGAAGGCGGAGAAGCAGGAGGACGGGCTGCGGGTTTCCGTCCGGGTGAAAAACACGGGCAGCGTACCGGGCGACGAGGTTCCGCAGCTGTATATCCAGCGCGTCTCGGAATCCGAAACCGTGCATCCGATCCGGCGGCTGATCGGCTTTGAACGGCTGCATGATCTGGCTCCCGGAGAAACACGGGAAGCCGAATTTACCGTGAACGCCGGCGACCTTGAGATTTACATGGAAAGCGAAAGCCGGAAGATCGTGGAGCCCGGA
>JAFRGU010000226.1 GCA_017433675.1 Clostridia bacterium | reverse complement strand
CTTCACCAGGTGACATGCACAGAAATGTCCGGGAACGATTTCCTTCAGCTCGACCGGCGTTTCATGGCAGATTTTCTGGGCCAGCGGGCAGCGGTTGGAGAAGGCGCAGCCCTTCGGCCGGTTGATCGGGCTGGGAACGTCCCCTTCAATCACCTGCCGGGACTTGCTCTTCTCTGTTTTCGGATCGGGCACCGGCACCGCGGAAAGCAGCGCCCTGGAATACGGATGCAGCGTATTCCTGTAGAGCTCCTCGCTGGTGGCCAGCTCGACAACGGATCCGAGGTACATGACCGCGATCCGGTCCGAGATATACCGGACGATATTCAGGTCGTGGGCGATGAACAGATAGGTCAGACCCATCCGCTCCTGCAGGTCATGCAGCAGATTGATCACCTGGGCCTGGATGGAAACGTCCAGCGCGGAGATCGGCTCGTCGCAGACGATGAATTCCGGCTCGATGGCCAGGGCCCGGGCAATGCCGATCCGCTGCCGCTGTCCGCCGGAAAACTCGTGGGGGAACCGGCTGGCGTGCTCCCGGTTCAGTCCGACGATATCCAGCAGATGCCCCACCCGCTCCTGCCGCTTCTTTTCATCGTACAGATTGTGGATCTCCATGCCTTCCGAGATAATGGAAGCGACGGTCATCCGGGGATCCAGGGAGGCGTAGGGATCCTGGAAAACGATCTGGGCCTTCTTGGCAAAGGCGAAACGGGATTTCCGGTCCGCCAGGTTCACCTCGTTCCCGCCGTAATAGAGCTTTCCCTTTGTCGGTGGATAGATGCCCATCATCGTCCGCCCCAGGGTCGACTTGCCGCATCCGCTTTCTCCGACCAGGCCCAGCGTTTCGCCCCGGTGAATCTCCAGGGTGACGTCCTCCACGGCGTGCAGATAGCGGCCTCCTGCGACCTTGAAATACTTGCAGAGATTTTCCGCACGGACCAGGACTTCATCCGTCATGTGCGGTCCCCCCTTTCTTCAGCGGACGGGCAGTCCGGATGCAGCAGGAAGCAGCTGGAGGCATGTCCGGTTTCTCCGATGGGATAGGCCGGAGGCAGCTCCTCCCTGCAGATCTGCATGCAGTGCCGGCAGCGGGCGGCGAACCCGCAGCCCTTCGGCGGATTCAGCAGATCCGGCGGCGTTCCGGGAATGGAAATCAGCCGCTCCTGCTTCCGGGCGTCCGTATGGGGCAGGCTGCCCAGCAGTGCTTCCGTATACGGATGCTTATGCTCATAGAAGATCTCGTTGACCGTACCGGTTTCGACGATTTTCCCGGCGTACATCACCGCCACCCGGTCGGCGATCCCGGCTACGACGCCGAGATCATGGGTAATCAGGATGATGGCCGTGTTCATCTGGCTTCTCAGTTCAGCCAGCAGCTGCATGATCTGCGCCTGAATGGTCACGTCCAGCGCGGTGGTCGGTTCGTCCGCGATCAGCAGCTTCGGCTTGCAGGACAGCGCCATGGCGATCATGGCACGCTGGCGCATCCCGCCGGAGAATTCATGGGGATACTGCTTCACCCGTTCCTTCGGGTTGGGAATATGCACCCGGGTCAGATGATCCACCGCCTGCTCCGCGGCCTCCTTGCGGCCCATTTTCGTGTGCAGGCGGACGCTCTCGATGACCTGCTTTCCGACCTGTGTCGTCGGATTCATGCAGGTCATGGGATCCTGGAAGATCATGGATACTTCCTTGCCCCGGATCTTCTGCATTTCCTTTTCGGACGCGGCGACGATGTCATATTCGCCCAGCTGGATTTTCCCGCCGGCGATGCGGGCCGGAGGCATGGGATTCAGCTTCATGATCGTCTGCGCCGTGACGCTTTTTCCGCAGCCGCTTTCGCCGACGATGGCCAGGACCTCGCCCGCGTCCACGTGCAGCGAGACGCCGCGCACCGCCTGCACCTCGCCGGCGTAGGTGTCAAAGGATACCCGCAGATCCTCAATGGTTAAAACTCTCTCTGCCATGGGTTACCTCCTCAGTTTCGGATCAAACGCGTCCCGGAGGCCGTCTCCGAACATGTTGAATGCCAGCATGGTCAGGCTGATGCAGATCGCGGGAATGATCAGCTGGGACGGATACATCCGGAAGTTTTCTATGCCTGCCTGGGCCAGGCTGCCCCACGAACACATGGGCAGCGGGATGCCCAGCCCCAGATAGGAGAGGTAGGCCTCCGAGAAGATCGCCGCCGGGATGGCCAGGGTGACCCGGACGATGACCACGGACAGGGTGTTCGGCAGCAGGTGCCGGGCGATAATGCGCCAGGGGCTTCCGCCCATTGCCTCCGCGGCCGCGATGTATTCCTGCTGTTTTAGCGCGACCACCTGCCCGCGCACCAGGCGGGCCATCGGAATCCAGCCCACCAGGGAATAGGCGACGATGATCGTGAACATGCCCGGCCGCATGATCATCATCAGCAGAATCACGATAATCAGATACGGAATTCCGTTAATAATCTCCAGCAGGCGCATCATGATGATATCCACCGTCCCGCCGAAGTATCCCGAAATACCGCCGTACACCGATCCGAGGATCAGGTCCACCAGCGCGCTGACCACCGCGATGGTCAGGGAGATGCGGCCGCCCATCCAGACGCGGGTGAAAATGTCCCGGCCCAGCGTATCGGTGCCGAAGAGATGGGTGTGTCCGAATCCGGCGACGGATTCATCGTTGCACACCGTGCCCATGGGAGCATTGGTGTGGCCGTAGTGCTGCTCCCGGTAATCAAAGGGGGAGAACATCGGTGCGAGCACCGAAAACAGTGTCAGGATCAGGATGACGATCAGGCAGACGAAAGCCACCCTGTTTTTGACCAGCCGGCGAACCGCATCCTGCCAGAAGGTCAGCGAAGGACGGGAAATCGCTTCGCTGTCGTGGGCGCTTTGCCCGACCCACTGAAAGCGGGAAGCTTCAATTTTTTCCATTTCACTCTCCATTCCGCCGCCGCGGACCGGCGGCATCAGCCATGATCAAAGGGAGAAATCGCCCTTATTCTTCCAGTTTGACCCGCGGGTCAATAAACCCGTACAGCAAATCCACCACCAGGGTGCACAGAATCAGCAGACCGCCGTAGAAGACCACCGTTCCGGAGATCATGGTGTAATCCAGATCCTTGATGCTGATCACGAAATACTTTCCGAGGCCCGGAATGTTGAAAATGCTTTCAATCACAAAGGTACCGGTCAGCACAGCCGCCACTGTGGGGCCCATGATGGTCACGACGGGCATGATGGCGTTGCGCACCGCATGCCGCCAGATAATCTGCCGCTGGGAAAGCCCCTTGGATTTGGCGGTTTTGATGTAATCCGAGCTCAGCACATCCAGCATGGACGTCCGCATCAGCCTGGAGACCGTGGCCAGGGATCCGAGCCCCAGGGCGAAGGCCGGCAGAATTGTCTGGTTGAAGCTCCCCCAGCCCTGGATGGGGAACAGGTTGATATGGAAGGTTTTTCGCAGCTGCAGGCCCAGGAAGTACTGCAGCAGTGCACCCAGAATGAAGGAGGGCACCGATACGCCGACCATGGCCACGAACATGGAGAAGGAATCCGTGATGGATCCCCGTTTGACTGCGGCCACCGCTCCCAGCAGGATGCCCATGATGGTGGCAAACAGCAGCGCCCGGATGCCCAGATCGGCGGACACCATGAAGGAATCGGAGATGATGCCCATCACGTCCCGGTTATAAACGATGGACATGCCGAGATCCCCCCGCAGGCAGTTTCCCATGTACCGCAGGTACTGGATGAACACGGGCTGGTCCAGCCCGTACTTGGCGTTCATGTTGGCCAGCGTGGTGGCGGACACGGTTTTATCCCCGAGGAAGGGATCTCCCGGCAGCATCCGCATCATGAAAAACGTCAGCGAGATGAGCACAAACAGCGTCAGAACCGCATAAGCCACCCGCTTGATAATGTATCGAGCCAAAGTGCTTCCCTCCGTTCAGTCATTGGGCCTTTTTTCATTCCCAGGCCCCCATTGCCGCGTCCGGTCCGCTCTGCCGGGCGCGGGGATGGAAGTCTGATACAAAGGAGAGCGGTACAGGAAATCCTGTGCCGCCCTCCGACATTCTGCTTCCTGTGTGATCAGGAATCAATTCCGAAGATTATTCAGCCAGCTTGGTGTAGATCAGGTTCAGCGCCTGGAAGGGCTTCCGGGCGAATCCGCTGACCAGCTTCTCGGAAACGACGTAGTCGTCATACCGCCAGTAGACGGGGATGACGGGCTGATCTTCCTGGATCATGAACTCCGCCTGCACGAACAGCTGCTCCCGGGCCACAGGATCCAGCTCCACGGCGCACTTCGCGATCAGCGCGTCATATTCGGGGTTGGAATATCCGGTGTGGTTGTTGCCGTTGGTGGTGGTGAACAGCTCCAGGTCGGTCATCGGATCGTTGTAGTCCGGGCCCCAGCCGCCCATGAACATATCGAACTCCAGGGCGTTCCGGCGGGCACGGCTTTCAGTGATCGTCAGCACTTCGATACCCAGCTCGATGCCCAGGGCCTTGCGAACCTGCTCCTGAACGACCTGGCTCAGCAGCTCGTTCTGCGTGCCTTCGGAGGTCATCAGCACCACGTTGATCTGGCTGACATCCGTGTAGCCCAGCTCTTCCAGAGCGGCGGGCAGATAGCTCTTGGCCAGCTCCACATCCGCGCTGGCGGCGTACAGGCCCTTGCCGCCGTTCGCCGCGACCACCACGTCGCTGAAGGATTCGGTGTTCACGCCGGAGATGCCGTAGGTCACGCAGGGGGACACGATATTGTCGTTCTTGTGCACGGTATCGATCACCTGCTGCCGGTCGATGGCCGCCGAGATGGCCTTGCGCAGGCTCTTGGAGCGCATGTCGCTGGTGGCGGTGGTGTTCACCCAGAAGAAGTAGCTGTAGCCGCCGGCGTAGTTGATGGGCTCATAGCCTTCCGCCTTCAGCATGTTGCGCTGTTCGCCGGTCACCTCGGTCACGTCCAGCTCGTTGCCCTGGAAGGCGTTCAGCTGCGCGTTGGTGTCGGTGTACTTGACGAAGATGATCTTGCTCAGGTCAACCTTGTCCGCGTCATACCACTGATCGTTCTTTTCCACCGTCACGGAATTCTCCAGCACCCAGTCGGTCATGCGGAAGGGACCGTTGTACAGCAGGGTGTCGGGAGAGGTGCCGAACTTCTCCGCGCCGACTTCCTCATAGAAGGGCTGGTAGATCGGCGCCATGACCTCGAACTTCACGTACTGGAGGAGGTAGGGCAGGTAGTTCTCCAGCTCGCACACCAGGGTCAGGTCATCCACCGCGTGGAAACCGACCTGATCCAGCGTCACTTCGGGAGCGCCTTCCACGCCGGAAACATAGTCATAGTAGGCCTGTGCGTTCTTGAACACGGTGGCGAAGGAGTAATACTCCGCGGCGTTGGCGGGGTTCAGCAGCTCGCTCCAGCCGAACACGAAGTCCTTCGCGGTCACGTCGGCGACCACTTCACCGGCGGTGTTGACCCACTTCATGCCGGGGCGGAGATGGAAGGTCCAGGTCAGGCCGTCCTCAGAGGATTCCCAGCTCTCGGCGGCGCCGGGAACGATGCTGTTGTCCTCCGCGCTCAGGCGGACCAGGTTCTCAAAGATGTGCCGGTCGATGGAAAACTCGTTGGAGTAGGTCTGCAGGATCGGGTTCATTTTGCTCATGGTTCCGATCTGCACGCTGATGGAACCCTTTTCAGACGTGCCGGGATAGAATCCCATGCCCACGTTCGGGTTCGTGTCCGCCAGCGCCGCGCAGGAAGCCAGCAGCATCATGATGCACAGCAGTGCGGCCAGTAGTCTCTTCATTCTTCTTTCCTCCTTTTTTCTTTCCCGCCTTTCGGCGGAAATCGGGCAGACCATTCTGCGATTGAATGTCTCCGCCTCTCATGTTATACTGGCAATGTACCATATTTATTATGGAAACGCAATCGGCGGAAGCGGCGGAGTTTGCATTTTTTTTGTTTCTCATGACGGCTTCTGCGGGAAAGATGTTCCCGGCGGAAGCCGGGATGGACAGCGGATTTGCGCCTGCGGATAGCGAAGGAGGGGAGGCGCCGGATGCGTTCAAAGGAGATTTATTCCGGCCTGGATCCGGTGCTGAAGGAGCAGGCGGATAACGTCTGGCGGTTCTGCCTGCTGCTGACCCGGGACGGTGCGGCGGCGGACGAGCTCTGCTTTCAGAGCTTTCTCCGCCTTGCCGCGCGGCGGCCGGAGGACGGCCGGGGGGACCGCGTGCTGCTGTATGCCTCGGCCTGCCGGCTCTGTCAGGACTGGTTTTCCCGGAAACTGCGGAAACGGCAGCCCGCCGAAGCGGTCCGGCAGCGCTTCGGCTGCCAGCCGGGCGATGCGCTGGAGCTGCTTCTCCGAAAGCCTTTCCCGGACCGGATGGCCGCGGGCCTTCGGATGGCAGAGCTGACGGACGCGGAAATCCGGAAGATCCGGGGAAACCGAATGCGAGGGAAGGCATCCCGGGTTTCCGAAGCCGCCCTGACGCAGCTGCGCTCGGTTTCGCCCCCGGCGGATTACGCGGAGCAGCTGAGCGACCGGGTTTACGACCGCTTCAGCGAGCGGAGCGTCGGGTTTGAGAACACCCTTCAGGCGATCCGGATGGGCTTTGCCGATGCCGCGCCCTGGCTGGCGCTGCTGGTGCTGCTCTTTTTCGGCTTTTCTCTCTGGTATGTGCAGAACCACTGACGGGAAGGACAGGAGAGGACGCCCTTGATCATGCCGGAAGGCTGTAGCCGCGGCCGGGTGAATCCCCGGATTGTGCCGGAGCAGCGGCTGCCTTTGGCGGTCATGGTTCTGCATGCGGAGATGGTGCGGAACTGAGCGTTCCGCCGGAATGCCTGGAAAAATAGCGGCGGATATTTTGCGCTTTTGATCCTGTTTTTCCGGCGGGAAATACAGTAGGATCATCCTGTGCTGACAGACAGGCGGCACGGGAAAGGAGCAACGAAAGATGGAGAACAAGGAAAACAAAGCAAGGAATCTGTTTCAGAAGCTGTGCAGCTATCGGCTGCGGATCGACCGGAACGGGAAGACCGTCGTGAACTGGTCCAGCCTGTTCAGTCTGGCGTGCCTGATCCTGGCGCCGCATATGTCCATCGCGGGCATCGTTCTGTCCCTGATTCTGGGATACCATATCAGCCTGGAAACCGAAGAGGTGGACGGGGATCTGGAGGAGCGCATCCGGCAGGCGGCGGATACCGTGAAGCGGACGGCCACGGCGGCGGCCCGGACGGTCCGGGACGAGGTGGAGAAAGCCCGTGCCGGCCATGAGACGGAGAAGCCGAAGACGGCGGAGCGGAAAGCGGAGCCGGTGAAGGAAACGGCGGCGCCCCGGAGCGCGGATGCCCCGGCGCGGGAGCCCGCGGTGAATCAGGACGTCGTCGAAGAGCTGGAGAAGCACGCGGATGATTTCGGCGCCAGCCCCCTCGCCCGTGGATACGGATCCGCGTTCTCCGCCATGGGCAGCTCCGTCCCGATTCTGGAGGTCCGTGAGGAAGAAGGCGGAGAGAACGAAGCAGGAGTCCGGCATGATCAACGGAACGATACTGCAGGGCTTTGAGTGGGATCTTCCCGCGGACGGGCTCCACTGGCGGCGGCTGACGGCCCGGGCTGGGTGGCTGGCATTCCGGGGCTTTACGGCGGTCTGGCTGCCGCCGGCGTCCAAGGGCGGCGCCGGGATCCATGATGTGGGCTACGGCGTATACGATCTGTATGACCTCGGGGAGTTCCATCAGAAGGGAACCGTGCGGACGAAGTACGGCACGGCCTCCGAATACATTGCCTGCGTCCGCGCCATGCGGGACGCGGGCATTCAGCCTTTGGCGGATGTGGTGCTGAACCACCGGATGGGAGGCGATGAAAAGGAAATCTTCCGCGCCCGCCCCTGCGACCCGGAGAACCGCCTGCAGGCGCCGGGGGAAGAGGAGGACATCGCCTGCTATACCCGCTTCACCTTCCCCGGCCGGGGAGGGCGTTATTCCTCCTTTGTCTGGACCCACGACTGCTTTACCGGCAGCGACTTCAACGAGCTGGATCCGGATCACCGTCTTTTCCTCTTTGCCGGGAAGGAGTGGGCGCCGGATACGGACGGGGAGAAGGGCAACTATGATTACCTGATGGGCTGCGACGTGGATGTGCGGTATCCGCCGGTGCGGGAGGAGCTGCTCCGCTGGGGCCGGTGGTTCCTGGAGCGGACCGGCGTGGAGGGCTTCCGGCTGGATGCGGTGAAGCATATTTCCGCTTCCTTTTACCGGGACTGGCTGCGGACGCTGCGGGAGGAAACCGGGCGGGAGCTCTTCGCCGTGGGGGAATACTGGAACAGCGATCTGGGCACCCTGACCCGGTATCTGGACGCGGTGGAGGGCTGCATGCAGCTTTTCGACGTTCCCCTGCATTATCATCTGGCGGAAGCCTCCTCCAGCGGCGGGGCCTATGACATGCGGAATCTGCTGGCCGGTACGCTGGTGGATACCCGGGCCCAGCACGCGGTGACCTTTGTGGATAATCACGATACCCAGCCCGGGCAGTCCCTGGAAAGCTGGGTGGGCGGCTGGTTCAAGGCGGCGGCCTATGGCCTGATCCTGCTCCGGAAGGAGGGGTATCCCTGCGTGTTCTGGGGGGATCTGGAAGGGATTCCGGACCGGGGCATCGGCGCGGTGCCCGAGCTGAAGCGCCTGCTGCGCCTGCGGCTGTACAGCGCCTACGGCACGGAGCGGGACTGGTTCGATGACCCGGATATCGTCGGCTTTACCCGGGACGGCGATTCTTCTGTACCCGGCAGCGGTCTGGCCTTCCTCTGCACCAATGCCCGCGGCGGCGTGAAGCGGATGGAGGCCGGCCGGCGCTTTGCCGGGAAAACCTTCCGGTGCATCCTCGGCGGGCAGCCTGCCGTGACCATCGGCGCGGACGGCTGGGGCGAATTCGCCGTGAAGGACGGCGGCGTCAGCGTGTATGTGCCTGCCCCGGGAATTATTACCTCAGCCTGGCGCGTTATCAAGGATATTCAGCGCGCCGTCAATGTGTTCCGGAAAAAGCCGGATAAAAAACGCCGGGGATCGGTCTGATCTCCGGTGCTTTATATATAATAGGTAGATTTCCGGTAAGTGAAGAGGAGAATTCAGGTTCGCGCCGTCTCGGCTTCCGCCCGCAGCGCCTCACGGACCTCCATCAGCGCGAAGCCCAGGATATTCTGCCCGCGCCACCGACTGAGATCCAGGCGCTCCTCGTCCTCCAGCCCGAATCCGCAGGACCAGACTGCATCGATGCCGACGCATTCCACGATCACCGCGCTGCCCGTCCCGAGCAGGAGCGTTTTCAGCACTTCGTTCTGGGAGAATTTCGCGTACAGCCCCCGGAATGCCACCGCCTGCCGGATGCCGGCCCAGATCGCCTCCTGGTAGTTCTTCACCTGCCGGCCGATGGCCCGCTGCGCCCCGGGCTCATCCGTTCGCAGCACCGCGGCCGCGAGGGCTTCGTCGCCGAAAAGCCTGCATTTCCGGACCATGATGTACTGCTCCATCGAGGAGAAGTCCGTGCCGTCCAGCGTAAACGGGGAGAGAAACCAGTTGCTCATCCAGCCGCCCGGCTCCCCGGGATGCCGGAAAAAGACCGCGTCCTGCGGAATGCCGCCGATCATCAGCGTTTCCTTCCGCGCGGGAACGATGGTGCCCGTTTTTTTCTCTGTAGCCATGGATGGAAAGCCTCCTTTATATGCATCCCTGTGGTCAGTCGGAAACGTGTTCTCAGCGGGCGGCCATCACGGCCTCGATTTCGTCCGGATCATTCGGAATCTCCCGGCTCAGCACCTCGCATCCGTCCTCCGTGATCAGCAGATCGTCCTCGATCCGGATGCCGATGCCTTCCTCGTCAATGTAGAGGCCGGGCTCGTCACTGATGATCCAGCCAGGCTGCAGCACATCCCCGGTGAAGCAGGTATCATGGACATCGATGCCGATGGAGTGGCTCACGGAGTGCATGTAGTACTTTCCGACCTCCGACGCCTCGGTGATGAGTCCCATCCGGATCAGCCCTGCACTCAGGACCTCCTTGCATTTCTCGTTCAGATCCTTCAGGGTGAGCCCGGGCTTCGCGGCTTCCGCCACGGCCCGGTTCGCCCGCAGCACCAGCTCGTAGATCTCCCGCTGCCGGGGTGTATATTTTCCGCCGGCGGGGAAGGTCCGGGTGATGTCGCTGCAGTAGTTGCCGTATTTCGCGCCCAGGTCCATCAGCAGCAGGGAGCCCTCCCGGATTTCGTCCCGGTTGGTCTCGTAGTGCATCATGCATCCGTTGAGTCCCGAGGCGGAGATGGTGGGGAAGGCCAGCTTTTCCGCGCCCAGCGCGCGGCAGGCGTACTCAAATTCCGCCTGGGCCTGGTATTCCTTCATGCCGGGCTTCAGGGTTTTCATGACCCGGTCGAGCCCCTGCCGGGTGATGCCGATGGCTTCCCGGATCAGGCCCACTTCCTCCGCGTCCTTCACCTCCCGGAGCGGGACGCAGGCGGCGTGCAGGTCACGCAGCGCGGCCGCCGGGTATTTCTCCGTAAACTCCTTTGCCTTCAGGGCGTTCAGATCCGGCAGGTCGTTCTCCCCGCAGCGGTACAGGTCGAAGTAGACCTGCTCGAGGCGGTACCGGCCCATGTACCGTCCGATCACGGCGGACAGATCCCCCACCATGCGGACCTGTTCGATCCCGCTGGCGGCGGAAGCCTCCTCCGCGGTCGGCATTTTCCCGGTCCAGCGCTCCAGATTCGGATCCACGGGCTCGATAAAGAGCATTTCCTGTGTTTCGCCGTTCACTTTCGCGGCAAGGAAAACCATGTTCTCCCGTTCCAGCCCCGTCAGCCAGAAGAACTGGCTGTTGGCTTCGAAGGGATGATAGTAATGATCCTCATTGGTATGCAGCGGGACGCCCGCGTGGCAGATCACCAGGCTGTTTTCCGGCAGGGTTTCATACAGGCGTTTCCGGTGTTCGCTGACTGACATCTTCTGATTCCTCCATACATCT
>JAFRGU010000225.1 GCA_017433675.1 Clostridia bacterium | reverse complement strand
TTTTACTTATATGGGATCCATCATCAGGATGAAAGTACGCACTTTTTTATTACCAGGTTACAAAAAGGTGACTACCTTAACAAAAGGTGCGTACTTGTTTTTTGGATTTTATGACAGCAGCTTCCGGTAAATCGTCAGGTCGCTGTCTTTGAACACGTTAAAAATGATGCGCTGAATGCTGCTCTCCTTTTGGAAAAAGTCCCTGGCGGTTTCCACCGCGATCTCTGCCGCCCGGCTGGCAGGGAAACGGAAAACGCCCGTGGAAATGCAGCAAAAAGCGATATTTTTACAGCCGTTTTCCGCCGCCAGCGAAAGACACGAGTGATAGCAGGACGCCAGCAGCTTTTCATCTTCTGCCGTGACCTTGTCGCAGATAATCGGCCCGACAGTATGCAGCACATACCGGGCGGGCAGGTTGAAACCGGGCGTGATCTTCGCCTGACCGGTGGATTCCTCATGTCCCTGTGCCTGCATCAGTTCATTGCAGGCCAGACGCAACTGGACTCCCGCCATGGTGTGGATGATGTTGTCAATGCATCCATGACAGGGAGAAAAGCATCCCAGCAGATGGCTGTTGGCTGCATTGACGATTGCGTCGCATTTCAGGGTGGTAATGTCCCCCTGCCAAAGCGCCAGGCGCTTATCCCTTGGGCAGGGCAGAAGCGTTTCCACATCCACCACACCCTTTTCCTGCGTCATTTCCTGAAGGAACTCGTCCTGAACATGACAGAATGCTTCTGTCACAGGCATGGGGGGACGAATATTCATCAGGCTGCGCAGCAGCTGCCAGCGCCGCTCCGGCAGGGCGGGAACAGGCGTATCGCGGTACTGAGGCATATCCTTCAACAATTCCCGGATCAGCCACAAACATCTTTCCTGCTGTGTCATTCTGCCTCCCGTACCATCCTCTGATAACTCAAACCCCATGATTCCATCTCCCGAATGATGGGGCGCATGGAATCGCCGAGCTCACTCAATGCATACTCGACCCGGGGAGGCACTTCCGGGAAGACTGTCCGGGTAATGATTCCGTCTTTCTCAAGGGCCCGAAGGTTGTCCGTCAGTACTTTCTGGCTGATCCCGGGGATGGAATGCAGCATTTCATTGAAGCGCCATGGACGCGCCAGAAGATTCCTGATGATGAGCAGTTTCCATTTGTTCCCGATCAGCTGAACAGTCGTGGCTACCGGGCAATCCGGGAGCTCTTCCTTCGTCAACATATTTTAGCACCTCTAAATCGAACTAACATTCAAATATGAATGTTAGATATAATTTATCATGCTGTATGCTTATAGTCAACAAAAGGAAAGAACTTTGATTCCTCAAGATTTCCTGGCTGGCCGGGCTGTTTTTTCAAATGGAGAATTTGAGTATAGCAAAACTCACACTGTCAGTATGAGTAATAACCCGAATAATAATTAAAATCTCTTTATGGTTTCCGGATTCTGAAGTATACTATACCTGTCAATCTGAAGAAAGACAGCGGCATGGAGACAGGCATTGCGGAAAACATCCGCGTTTGCCGGAAGCAGCGTGGACTGACCCGGGAGCAGCTCTCGGCAATGCAGACTGAGCGGCACGAAAGAAGATCACTGAAAAATCAGAACAAAGAGAGATGACAGGATCATGAACATCACCACAAAACAGTTTCAGCTTTTGACAGATATCAATCTGGTCTGGGATTTCCTGACGGATATCTATGACCGGGAAACAGGCAGCGGTGTCGCCGCGCCGTTTTTCGAGTACGCCCTGCAATCCTCCTGGATGGATCAGTCCTACAGCTTTCTGGACCGGCTGTGGCTGGACGGGGGCAGGGTCGTAGCCTTTGTGTTTTATGAGTCGCCTGTGACGGACATTTTTTTCAGTGTCCGGAAGGGATATGAATTCCTGGCGGATGAGCTGGTGGACTATGCCGTGAACGCCATGCCGAATTTTGAAGGAAGGCAGCAGCTGGTTCTCTTCAACGGTCAGGAGTATTTAATGGAAGCGGCGGCAAAGCGCGGGTTCATCAAGGCAGAAGAATATGAAGACCGGAACTTTGATTTCCGGAACGAACTCAATCACCCGCTGCCCGAAGGCTATCACTTTGTAGACCCGGAGAAAGCGGACGGCTTCAAACTGGCGAAGCTCCTCTGGTACGGCTTCGGCCATGGAGAAAAAGGGCCTTTTGAAGGCTGGGATCGGCAGGATGATTCCTTTGAATGGACGCCTGCCAAATCCTACAAGGGTGTCATCGGTCCGATGACTGCTCCCGCGCCCCATTCCACCCATGAATATGACGTGATCATCGCGGATGAAAACGGGGAATACGTTTGCTTTTCCGGCATGTGGTGGGTTCCGAAAAACAAACTGGCCTATATGGAGCCCCTGTGCACGCACCCGGATCATCGAAGGCGCGGGCTGGCGGCCGCCGCGCTCAGTCGGCATTATTCCCGGATGAAGGTACTGGGCGCTACCCACATGACCGGCGGCGGGGATCCGTTTTACGAGAAGCTCGGGTATGGGAAGGGCATTCATTGGACGTTCTGGAAAAGGGCGGAAAAGCAGACCGAGGTTCCTTTGACCAACCCCTGTCAGGCTGTCAGTGCGGATGCCGAAGCGGTTGCCGCGCTCGCCGGTGAACTTTGGCCGCGGCACTCAGAGGAAGAGATGACGAAGGAATTCGCTTCCCTCCTTGACCGGGAGGACGCGGCGGTCTTTCTGTACAGAGAGCAGGGAGAAGCCGTGGGCTTTGCCCAGTGCCAGCTCCGCCATGACTATGTGGAGGGAACGGAGACCAGTCCGGTGGGATATCTGGAAGGGATCTATGTCCGGGAAGGCGCGCGCCGACATGGCATCGCCCGCCAATTGATATCCGCGTGTGAAAGCTGGGCAAAAGCGCAGGGCTGTACGGAATTTGCCAGTGACTGCGAGCTGGACAACATGGACAGCCAGCAGTTTCATCGGGCCGTCGGTTTTGAGGAAGCCAACCGGATTGTGGCATATGTAAAGAAGCTGTGATCCGTTAAAGGCTGAGTGAAGGATTTCACCATTTTCCGGAGACAGGGAGGGCCGAAGACGATGAAGCTGTTGATCATTACCGGAACCTGCGGGGCCGGAAAATCCACCATGAAGAACGATCTGGCGACAAGACTGGATCCGGCCCGGTATGCCTGCGTCGATTCGGATGAAACAGCCGAGATGATCGCAACGTTTGTCACTGGACAGACAGTATCAAGGAGACTGCCGGGATGATCGAAACAGAACGCCTGCTCCTGCGGGAATACACGCCGGACGATTTTGATGCCCTCTATGAAATCGTATCCGATCCGGAAACGATGGCACATTATCCCGCGCCTTTTGACGAAGAGCGCACCCGGCGCTGGATCGACTGGAACTTTGAAAACTACGCGAAGTATGGCTTCGGCCTGTGGGCGGCGGTGCTGAAGGAGACCGGAGAATTCATCGGTGACTGCGGATTGACATTGCAGAACATCGACGGGGAAATGCTCCCGGAGATCGGGTATCATATCCATAAGAAATACTGGCGGCGGGGATTTGCCAAAGAAGCTGCCCAGGCTGTCCGGGACTGGACGTTTCTGAACACAAAGTACAACGTGCTGTATTCCTACATGAAATACACCAACGAAGGTTCCTGGCGCACCGCCATGGCAAACGGTATGAAGAAGGTAAAGGAGTATCCCGACCCGAAAAACACGATCTCCTATGCCTTTGCCATCACCCGGGAAGAATGGCGCCGTGCAGTATTGTCCTTCCGGAAGCTTACGGACTTCGGCCGGGACATCATGTACAGCATTCTGAAGGATGCGTATTCTTTTGACGAGCGCTGCGCGCAGTGCTGGGACGGGAACTGGAGAGAAACAGATGACTTCTTTTTTGATCATCCGGAGATCGCGGACAAGTACGGTTTCGCCACCTGCTTCAACGGGGAGCCCATCGGCTTCATCTGCTGGGACCCCAGGAACCGGCCGGAATATGTGGAAATCGGACATAATGCCATCAGAACAGCCTGGAAGGGAAACGGATTCGGCAAAGCGCAGCTTACGGAAGCCCTCCGCCGTATCAGGGAATATGCGGGGCTGAAAGAGATCCGAGTGCGGACGAACAGCAATCTGATTGCTCCGAGAAACTATGAAAGCGTGGGATTTGTCCTGTATGACCGGAAAGAAAATCCGGGCGAAACTGCGTTTTCCGGGGACGATCTGTATTACAGAATTCAGCTGCAAAGAGAACAAATGGGTAATGCTTGACGCCAATCTGGCGAAGGAATAAGGGGGAATACAGATGGATTATCAGACAGAGGGCCTGATCCTTCATTTCATAACAGCGAATGATCTGTCCGAAATTGCCCGGACATGGCCTGCTGATCATCATCCGCTTTCTGACGCGGAGGCACAGGAAGCCATCGCATATATGCGCGGGAATTATGCAAGGAATGTGAAAGGCCGGATCTGCCATCTCTGCCTTGCCGTGTGCGGGAAGGAGCGTCCCGGAACCATCATGGGCTGGTGCGGCCTGGACGGCAGCCGCAATCCGGCGGAGCCTGAAATCTTCATCCTGCTCGATGAAGCATACCGGAATCAGGGATACGGAACCCAGTGCGTCAGGGAATTGCTGAGAATTGCCGTGGAGGATTATTCGCTTTCCGGCGTGCACGGCGGCTGTGCCAAAGAGAATATCGCTTCTGCCCGGGCCATGGAAAAGGGCGGCATGGTGCGATACGGCACGGAAGACAATGGCGATCCGCTGTTCCGGTTTACGGCAAAGGAGAAAGGCAGGAAATGAAAAAGAAGTTAATCCTCATCAGCGGATCTCCCTGCGTGGGCAAGACGGCCGTGGGCACGCGGCTTTTTGAAAGCTATGACAACAGCGCGTATCTGGACGGGGACTGGTGCTGGTGTGTGCATCCCTTTTCCGTCACGGACAGCCGGCTCCGCAACGGGGACAGAAGCATGTCCTTTGTTCTGTCCAACTATTTGGATTCGGGTTTTGCGTATGTGTTTTTCACCTCTGTCGTGCTGACGGACCCGCAGATCCGGGAGAGAATCCTGAAGGGGATTACGGCCAGGGAGTATGAAACCATTGCCTTTACGCTCACCTGCTCAGAGGAAACGCTGAAAAAGCGCCACGACAAGCGGGGCGACAAAGGCGAAACAAATTATTACTGGCTGCACCTGCCGCCCTGCCCGGGGGATATTGTCGTTGACACAGATAATAAGAGTATCCGGGATGTTGCCAAAGAAATGAAAAGGCAGATCGACATTGGGGGCGAACGAATCAGATGATGAACAGGAGGATATTTTATTGACCGATATTCTTGAACAGGCGAAACATCTTTTTGCTCTTGAAGTCTGTACATTTTTTCCTGTATCCGTC
>JAFRGU010000224.1 GCA_017433675.1 Clostridia bacterium | reverse complement strand
GCTCCCTCCGATCCGTTCGGCCAGCATAACTATATCACAAATCTGTTATTCCATCGCGTTCCATTGCATTCCATCGTATTCCATCGTGTTCCGTTTTTCTGTGCTTCCGGCTGTGATCCTGCAGTTCCCTGATCTGTCTGTTTCAAACAGAATTGCGCAAAGGATCGCCATGCAGGATCCCAGCCAGATGGTTTTTTCCCCGATGGTTTCGCCGACAATCATGGCGATGACTGCTCCGGCCAGAAAAGACAGCAAAATACCGCTGTATTTAAAAGCCCGGCGCAGGGCGGAACGATTCTTTTGAAAGATGCCTTTATAGTACAGCTCAGCGCAGGATCGCATATTCCCTGTGCAGAACACGGAAGCATAGGCCAGTTCATCCTCAAATTTCCTGAATGAGCTGAACTGCATGGCAGCCAGCAGGGATGTAATCGAATTGGGAATGATATCCAGCACCGTATCGGGTACAAATCCAATGCCAAACAGTACCACCGCTTCCAGAAAGAGGATCCTGCTTTTCAGTTTTCTGTTTTCACCCTTTTTCAGCGCGATATGATTCAGGATAAACTGCGCGGTAAAAATCCCCAGCCAGAAGCCCAGAATAGGCACAAAGGCGCGGAAAGCCAGCGCGTGCTGACCGTGAACGAAGCGGTAAGCGAAAATGATCAGGTTGCCCGTTTGCCCTGTGGCAAATACACCCCCGCGCACGGAATAGGAATATCCGTCCATGATGCCGCCGAGAACGGAGAGAAGCATGGCCAGGTGAAGCCGCTCCGGCGTATTGGCTTGCGATTTCATCGTTTCTTACGGCTCCTGTTCAGAAAACAGCCTGCAGAATTCCTGCACAGCCTTGGAAACATAAGCATCCTTCCGGGTCACAAAATGGAAATCCCGCCGCATAAGAGAGGATGGGAGCGTATAGAAAACCAGGTGGTCCTTTTTCATGCCCTGGATCAGATGAGCGCTCGTCAGCGTACAGCCAAGACCGGCGCTGGCCAGGTGGTAGGCCGTGGCAAACTGCTGGATGGGAATGATCTTCGCCGGGCGGTGCTCCAGCTGCTGGAAGATCATTTCGCTGCGGATGTTCAGATTATTGCCGGGCGTCAGCTGCAAAAAGGTCAGCTTTTCCATCTGCTCTGTCTGGAAATAATGGTCGTAGGCCGCGAAGCCGCCGATGCGGATGTCGTCATCCGTCAGGTAATTGCCGGGCAGCCGGCATTCCTCCACACAGGCCCTGGGTACGGCCAGAAACAGATCGTCATAGAAGGCGTGGCCGATGGATTGCAGGCCGGGATCATCCACATGGCACATCAGACACAGGTCGATTTTGCAGTCCACCAGCAGATCGCGGAACAGGCTGGACTGCGCTTCCATGATCCGCAGGTCAATCCCGGGATAGTCCCTGGCAAAGCGGCAGATGGTGCTTTGCAGGATATAGGACAGCAGATAATGGGTGCCGCCGATGGCAAAGGTTCCTGCTTTCAGGCTGTTCAGATCACGGATAAACGAGAGCATGTTTTCTTCGGCGGGCTTCACCCTGTGATAATACTCAATATATGCCTTTCCGGCTGCAGTCAGGCGAATGGGATGATGCTTGCGTTCGAACAGCGGCATGCCCAGCTCATTTTCAATGCGCTGGATGGCCATGCTCAGGGACGACTGGCCGATATACAGCTCCGCCGCCGCCTTGGAAAACGAGCCGTACTGATAAATGGCGTATACCATGTCCATATCCTTCATATTGCTGCCTCCTTTGTCCGCCGGCCAAAAAACGCGAAGCGGGGATGCCGTTTTCCGGGCGGCATCCCCTGTTTTTTCCGGGTTCAGTTTACACGTAGCGGCACACATGATCCACAGCCACGTCGGAGAAACCGAAAGCCTCCGCCTTGGTCATTTTGCCGTTGCAGATGTCCTCGATGTTCTGCACCATCTCCCGGCCCATCTGCTGATAGGTCTTTTCACCCCGCACGATGGCGCTCAGGTCGATGTCCATGTTATCCTCCATCTTCTGGTAGGTGCGGCCGTTGGCGGTCACCTTCAGCACCGGTGCGATGGCGTTGCCCGTGGGCGTGCCGCGCCCGGTGGTGAAAATCACGGCCTGGCAGCCGGATGCCACCATGGAGGTGACGGAAGAAATATCATATCCGGCGGTATCCATCACAATGGCGCCGTGCCGGGTAGGCCGTTTGGCCTGCTCCAGCACCTCCACGATGGGACGGGTGCCGCCCTTGCGGATGCAGCCCAGGGATTTTTCATCCAGGGTGGACAGACCGCCCGCCTTGTTGCCCGGGGTGGGCTGACCGGCGCGGCAGTCCTGCCCGGCAGCGGTCAGATGCGCTTCGTACGCACGGCAGACCTCGATCACCTGATGCTGAATCTCCCGGTTGGCCGCGCGCTTGGCCAGCACGTGCTCGCCACCGATCCACTCGATGGATTCGCTCATCATGACGGTAGCGCCCATATCCACCAGGATGTCGCTCAGCTCGCCCACCGCGGGGTTGCTTGCGATGCCGGAGGTGGCGTCGGAGCCGCCGCACTCAATGCCCAGGAAGAATTCGGACACGTCGAACAGTTCCTTCTGCTGCATGGCCGCTTCGGCCGCCATATCGCGGGCGGCGCGCACAGCCTTTTCGATGGTCTTCAGGGTGCCGCCCTCATCCTGGATGCCGAAGGATACCACCGGCTTGGAGGTCATCTTCTGAATCTTTTCCTTCAGTTTCAGATGAGGAACGGTTTCGCAGCCCAGGCCGATGATCACCACGCCGTACACATTGGGGTTGCAGGCGAAGCCGGTGAGCACCTTCTGGCTCATCTCGGTATTGGCGGCCACGTCGGAGCATCCGGTGTTGAACACGATATTCACCGCGCCGCGCACCTGGCTGGCCACGATACGACTGCTTTCACTGCCGCAGGCGCAGGTGGGCAGGATCAGCACATGGTTGCGGATGCCGGGACGGCCCTCCGCCCGGCGATAGCCCCAGAATTTGAAGCCCTTCAGGTCCGGAGCGCCCTCGGACTGTCTGGCGCACATGACGAAGTCCTCGCCCGCCAGTTCGCTGTCATAGTCACGGGGTACGCTGAACAGGTTGTGATCGGCCACCCACTGGCCTTCCTCGATGTCGCAGGACACTTCGCCCAGGCTTTCGCCGTACTTGATCACCTGGCCGCCCTTCTGAATGGGAGCCACGGCGATCTTGTGGCAATAGGGAATCGCTTCCCGGGCGACGACGGTACAGTATTCTTCACCCTTGCGGTAACATACCGTTTCGCCCGCGGGAATCTCGGTCATACAGGTGACAACGTTATCAGTGGCGTCCATCATCAGTGCGTTGATGTTCATGGCTTTCTCCTTTTCATCAGGCTGCTTCGTGGGTCCTGTTGTATTCTTCCTCGCTCATCATCGGGCCCAGCTTTCCTTCAAGCTTGGACACCACCAGGGAGGTCGCGCCGTCGCCGAAGATGTTGGGGATCATGCGGCCCATGTTCAGGAAGCGGTCCACACCGGCCAGCAGGCCGACGGCTTCCAGGGGAAGGCCGGCGGCGTTGAGCACCACGGTCAGCATGATCAGTCCGGAGCCGGGCACGCCGGCGGTGCCGATGGAGGCCAGCACAGCGGAAAGCATGATCATGATCTGCTGGCTGATGCTCAGATCGATGCCGAACACCTGGGCGGCGAAGATGGCGGCTACGGCTTCATAGATGGCGGTGCCATCCATGTTGATGACCGCGCCGAAGGGGATCACGAAGTCGGCCACGTCGTCAGCAGCGCCCATGCGCTTGGCGGTTTTCAGGTTCAGGGGAATGGTGGCCACGCTGGAGCAGGTGGCAACGGCGAACAGGATGGTCTGCAGATATTCCTTCACAAAGCGGACGGGATTGCGATGGCAGATACCGCCGATCATCAGGCCGGCCTGGGTGAACAGCGCATGGATAATGCAGCCCAGGTACACAGCGGCGATCGCCTTGGCGTACGGTCCCAGGATGGCCAGGCCGTAGGTGCCCACCACCCAGGCCATCAGGCCGAACACGCCGATGGGAGAGAACCACAGCACGATGTTGGTGATCTTCTTCATGACCTCAGCTACACCGCTGAAGAACTTCTGCACGGTGCCGCGGCCCTTGTCCTCGGGGATCAGGGTCAGCGCGAAGCCGAACAGCAGGGCAAAGAAGATGCACTGCAGCAGGTTGGCGCTGCTCATGGAGGAGAAGATGTTGGTGGGGATGATGCCAAGCAGGGTGTCCAGAATGTTCATCTGCTTGGAAGTGTCCGCCGTCAGCCCTTCGGTGCTGATGGTGACGCCCTTGCCCACAGCCAGCACGTTGGCGACCACCAGGCCGATTACGATGGCGATGGCGGTTGTGACCATGAAGATCAGGAAGGTACGGCCGGCGCGCTTGCCCAGCTTCTTCATGTCGCCCACGTCAGCGGCGGCGGTGATCAGCAGGCTCATGACCAGCGGCACGACCACCATGTTCAGCAGGTTGGTCAGGATGGTTCCCAGGAATTTGAGCTCCTTGCCCGCTTCAGGGGCGATGATGCCCAGGGCAATACCGGCAATAAAGCCGATCAGGATCCAGGTGAACAGGCCCACTTTTTTCAGTCGTTTCACGTTTTCTTCCTCCCTTGTGTCACGTTCAGGTCGATTGACTGCCTGAAACGGTGTTTTGTTGGTTTTATTGTAAAAGGGAGGTCAAAAACAGGCAATTTAAAGTCCGAATAGACATATTCGGTTTTTTGATGGCTTTTTCCTACTTTTGAAAAGGCCGAAAGCTGAGAAACCCCGGGTGCAGGCAGTAACCCTTTGGTTTTGGGAAGAGCATACCGATGCTTGCGGCGATCAATTATTCTGATGGGCATATCAGGTTGTTCCCGGCTTTTTTTATTCATTGGCCAGCATCCTTTCGATCTCCTCGCGTCCGGTCTCCAGAAGCCGGAATGTCTGGGTCCGGCTGTAGCAGATCTCTTCCGCGATTTCCTGCAGTGTCCGGTATTCCAGATAGTGCATCATGATCACCTTCTGGCACATGGGTTCCCTGATCTGTGATACCGTTTCCCGGACCTCGTGCCGGATTCTCTCCGCCTCTTCCTTCGCCGCCGTGATCTGCCGCTCCGTATCCGCAATCTCCGCCGTGATGCGTCCGATCCTGTCCCCGTCCGCTTTCCCTCCGGCAGTCCCCCCGTTCAGATAGTTTGCCGTATCCGTAGCCAGTACCCGCAGGTTCTCCAGCCGCATCTCCAGCTTCTCCGCCCGGTTGTCCGCCTTCTGTACCCGCTCCAGGTATTCCCGTGCCTTCCGGTATCGCCCCGTCCTTTTCAATGGCCCTCGCCTCCCTCAGAATCTTCTCCGGATCCGTGTCGCTCATCATGCTGAACCAGCTGGAATGGAAAAACCGCTCCACCTCCCGCTTTCTCCGCCGGGCAGCCCTCACCAGTTCCTCCCGTTTTCGGCGTTTCTCCCCGGCCTGCTTCCGCTTTCTTTCCGCTTTCCGTCTGGCTTCCTTTCCCATCGGCTTCATGGGCCTGCTCGTCTGCCCGGCGTCCGCTTCG
>JAFRGU010000223.1 GCA_017433675.1 Clostridia bacterium | reverse complement strand
TATGCAAGCGGAGTTTCAGCTTCATCATCGGAATCGGA
Source organism: Clostridia bacterium (assembly GCA_017433675.1). Lineage (GTDB taxonomy): Bacteria > Bacillota > Clostridia > Christensenellales > Aristaeellaceae > Aristaeella. The sequence goes on along the minus strand of JAFRGU010000223.1, from coordinate 1,864 downwards.
GATGGCTGATTTTTCGGAAACGATTTATGGGATGCAACTGTTAAGTCTGATACGAATGTACAGCTATACGAGGTATATTCCTTGAATGTTGAGTATTCTGTGGATCGAAAGCAAATCGAAAACATGGAGAGAACACAGGAAATGCTGGCGAGGATGCATGTGGAGATCGGGCTGCCGGAGTCGGCTTCGGCGCGGAACCGGTTTCTGCTGGCGCTGCATGAGCGCGGGGCACCGGGAGCACATATTCCGCCACGGCCGGTGGTACGGCCGGCTTTGAATGACGCCGAGACGCAGAGTGCTATTCAGGACGGGCTGCTGGCAGCATGTAAGGCTTCGGCTGAGGGTGACCCGGATGGCGTAACTGCCGGATTCGAACAGGCGGGACAGGCCGGGGTGGATGGGATCCATGCTTATATTGATTCCGGGATTGAACCGGGGAATGCCCCACTGACGATCCATGGCGGATGGATCCGGAATTTTGTTTCAAAAAGGCCGGTGCATGTAGAAGGGAAAGGTTTTGATAAGCCGATGTATGCGACCGGGGAACTGTACAGAAGCTTTGGATTTGAAGTCAAAAAATAAGAAGCATGACGAGGGGAGGGATCGCTTTCATTGCTTCAGATGACGGACATTATTCTGGATGAGGAAATGGGGGCAGCTCCCTTCGTTATATACCGGGAACACCGGGAGATCGTGGATGGGGAGACCGAAGAGGACGGGATTGAGGAAATTGTCACCAGCGGGGTGGTGCATCCGACAAGAGAAGCAGAGCTGGAGATTGTTCCGCAGGAGTACAGACGAGAAACGCTGTGCTCTTTTTATTCGCCGGTGGGGTTTTCCCTGGGAAGCCGGGAGGGGGATACGAGATATACGGCACCGGACCGGATTCATTATGAGGGGAAAGAATACCGGGTAATCGCGGTGAAAAACTGGCAGCGGTTTGGGTTTTCCAAGGCGATCGCAGCGGAGAAGGAAGGGATCTGATGGGGCCATATGATCGGGCTGTTTTCCGGGCACTGCGGGCGGCACTGGGGATGAATGAAGCGGAGGGAAGCAGGCACCTGGTGCGGGCTTATCAGGATGCACCGCCGGTGAATCCGGGGCCGGAGATGAATGTGTGCTACTACCAGATCGTGACGGAGGCGCAGGGGAAGGGGTATTCCGAAACGACGGTTGAGGGGAATGTTCCTTGTGTTTTTGAATTCTTTCCCGGGCGGCTGGTGATGGTTTTTTACGGGCCGGATTGTGAACGATGGGCGCGGCGATGCATGGAATTTTTGTTTCTGGACGGGAAGGGGATGCCACGGCAGATACTGCGGGAGGCCGGGATTTTTCCGGTGCCGAACGGGTATGGGCCTGAGGTTGTTTATGAGGAAAGCGGGAAGGTTTGGCGGAAACGGGCGGATCTGGTGGTGCCGGTAAGGGTACGGGTGAATGAGGAGTATGGGTCGGTTTTGAGCGGGGAAAACACGGAGGTCGGGATTGTTTCCGAGGTGCCAACGATTGTGTTTGGGTGAAACGGAGGGACAGTCCATTTCGCTTCAGCTGAATGGCTCGCCGTTACCCGCGCTAAAGCGCGGACGGCTGCATATGGGAACTGTTACCCACGCTAAAGCGTGGACAGTTCCTCATGCAACGAAATGGGCCGTCCCTCCGCTTCACGCACGGATCCCCTGATTATAGAAAGGTAGATAAAAAATGCTTTCATTGACGAGTATTGTGGATGTGCGGGTGAACGCGGCGAGGGCTGTGGATACCGGGACAGGATTCTCCACGGGGCTGATTCTGGCTCCGGGGAGCGGGACGAGCGTAACGGAGGAGCAAAGGTTAAGGACTTATGTTTCCGCGGCGGACATGCTGGCGG
>JAFRGU010000222.1 GCA_017433675.1 Clostridia bacterium | reverse complement strand
GTGACGATGCACATCGCCGCCCGTATCGGAAAGCCGAAATGTTTTTAAAACTTGGTACGAAACAGTAATTGCTATATATCCGGCAGGATTTGTTTGCCAACCTCTTTTTCAAATGAGTTGGCCCTGGCCTGCGGGAGAAAAAGATTGACGCTCCCCGGCAAAAGTTGTATCATTAATTGAGTATTGGAATCCTTTGGAAACACTGTTCATGGAGGATTCCGAAGCTTTAAAACCAGTTTGAAATAAGATGGAGGTTTTGCTGATGGATCGTCTGAATGCTTCCGTAGCCCCCACGCCTTCCCGCCCTGTAAAAGTGCTTCAGTTCGGGGAAGGGAACTTTCTTCGTGCTTTCGTGGATTATTTCTTTGATATCGCCAATGAGAAAACGGATTTCAACGGTTCCGTCGTTCTGGTAAAGCCGATTGCCTTTGGAAATCTGGATCGGTTTCACGATCAGGACTGTCGGTATACCGTGATTCTCCGTGGCCTGGAGGATGGGCAGCGGGTCGAGAAGACGCGGCTCATCACCTCCGTTTCCGATGCGGTGGATGCCGGCACCGAATATGAGAAATACGCCGCTTTCGCGAAGGAGCCCACCCTTCGCTTCATTGTTTCCAACACGACCGAAGCCGGTATCGTTCTGGACCGGGAGGACTCTTTTGAAGCCTGCCCGCCCCGTTCCTATCCCGGTAAGCTGACGAAATTCCTTTTTGAGCGGGCGGAATTCTTTGGCTACGCTCCGGATAAGGGCCTGGTTATGCTGCCGGTAGAGCTGATTGATGATAACGGTATCATGCTGAAGAAGTGTGTCCTGGAGCTGGCGAAAATCTGGAATCTGGGCGATCGCTTTATCTCCTGGCTCGAGGAGGCATGCATCTTTACCTCCACGCTGGTAGACCGGATCGTCACCGGCTATCCCCGGGAGGATGCGGAGCAGCTCTGGCAGTCTCTTGGCTATGAGGATCAGCTGCTCGATACGGCTGAGCCCTTTGGTCTCTGGGTCATTGAAAGCCCCCGTGATCTTTCCGGGGAGCTTCCCCTGCCCGCATGCGGCCTCCCCGTCATTTTCACGGATAACCAGAAGCCTTATAAGCAGCGGAAGGTCCGGATCCTGAACGGAGCGCATACCTCGTTTGTCCCCGCTGCTTTCCAACTGGGCTATGATATTGTCCTCGATGCGATGAATGATCCGCTTGTCGCTTCCTTTATGCATGACACCCTGCATCAGGAAGTGATTCCAACCCTGACGCTGCCGAAGGATGATCTGCTTTCCTTCGCTGATGCGGTCACCCAGCGTTTCCGCAATCCCTTTATTAAGCACGCGCTGCTTTCCATCTGTCTGAATTCGGTCTCCAAATGGAGGGCCCGTTGCATGCCTTCCCTGCTGATTTATCAGCAGCAGACCGGAAAGCTTCCGGAGCGGCTCACCTTCTCCCTCGCCGCCCTCATCAGCCTGTATCGCGGCGGTGTTCTGAAGGATGGGAAGCTGGAATGTCTGCGGGAGGGGGAACCCTATACCCTTCAGGATGACGCTGCCGTTCTCTCTTTCTTTGATGAGAATCGGAATACCCCTGCGGCGGAACTGGCTGAAGCCTTTATCGGGCGGGAGGATTTCTTCGGGCCGGATCTGAAGGCTGTCCCGGGACTCGTCGGAGCCGTTTCCGCCTATCTGGCCGAAATTGAGGCCGATGGCATCCGTGCTGTGATGGAAAAGCACTTCGCCTGACGGTTTGTTTTCTCTCAGGGAGGGTTGAAGCCCTCCCTGATTCATCTTTTCAATGATCTGGAGGGTTTTGCCATGCCTGCTTTCCTTCGTATCAATCCTGCGGACAATGTGGCGGTTGCTCTGGAACCCCTGGCTGTGGGCACCGTCCTTTCCCTGCCGGAGGGCAGTGTTGCCGCCGTGGAGGAGATTCCCGCCGGCCATAAGATTGCTCTTTGCGACATTGCAGAGGGAGAAAACATCATCAAGTATGGTTTTCCCATCGGTCATGCCGTAAAACCGATTGCCCGGGGGTCCCATGTGCATATCCAGAATCTGAAAACCAATCTGTCGGAAACCCTGTCCTATTCCTGGAATCCGTCCCAAAAAGCAAAGCTGCCGGAAGTGGCGCCCCGGACATTCCTGAGCTACCCGCGGAAGGACGGGCGGGTCGGGATCCGCAATGAGCTGTGGATCCTGCCGACGGTCGGCTGTGTCAATGACATAGCAAAGATGCTGGAACGGGATATGCAGTTTCTTGTTGGTCCCGGGATCGATCATGTACACGCATTTCCGCATCCCTACGGCTGCTCCCAGATGGGAGATGACCAGGAAAATACCCGCCAGATCCTGGCCGATTTGTGCTGCCACCCGAATGTGGGCGGCGTGCTGCTCCTGGGGCTGGGCTGCGAAAACTCCTCCATTGAAGAAATCCGGAAGCATTTTCCGGCGGACGCGGATGAATCCCGGATGCGCTTCCTCATCTGCCAGCAGTCGGAGGATGAGATTGCGGATGCAAAATCGCTCCTTTTGGATCTGGCGGAACAAATGAAACAGGAAACCCGTGTTCCCTGCCCCGCTTCGAAGCTGGTAGTCGGCCTGAAGTGCGGCGGCTCCGACGGATTCTCCGGTATCACGGCAAACCCGGTCATTGGCGGTCTCAGCGACCGCCTGGCTGCCCTGGGCGGTTCCTCGATTCTCACAGAGGTGCCCGAGATGTTCGGCGCAGAAACAATCCTGATGTCCCGCTGCGAAACCCGGGAGCTCTTCGAGAAAACGGTTTCCCTGATCAATGATTTCAAGCGTTATTATCAGGAAAACCATCAGACCATTTATGAAAACCCGTCTCCCGGGAACAAGGCCGGCGGCATTTCCTCTCTGGAGGATAAGGCGCTCGGATGTACTCAGAAGAGCGGTTTTTCACCGGTTCGGGGTGTTCTGGCCTATGGCGAGCGGGTCACCGTTCCGGGGCTGAATCTGCTTTCCGCTCCCGGAAACGACCTGGTGGCTGCCACAGCGCTCGCGGCCTCCGGCGCTCAGCTCGTGCTCTTCTCCACCGGCCGGGGAACCCCCTTTGCATCCCCCGTTCCGACGATGAAGATTGCCACAAACCCGACGCTTGCGGAGAAAAAATCCCACTGGATTGATTTTGCTGCAGGAGACCTGCTAAAGGGAAAAACCCTGGACCAGCTGGCTGATTCGCTGCTGGAGCTGGTGCTGGAAACAGCCTCGGGAAAGGAAGTGGTCAGCGAAGCCCGCGGCTTCCATGATCTGGCTATTTTCAAG
>JAFRGU010000004.1 GCA_017433675.1 Clostridia bacterium | reverse complement strand
GTCCCAGCATAATCAGTGCGCCCATTCCCAGCAGGCGTCCCGCAATGCTCCATACGCCGTTCATGTCCAGCGCTCCGGCCGCCAGCCCGTCCGTCAGTTCTCCGGAAAGCAGCGGCACCCGGGCATTGATCCGGTCCACCACAAACAGGGACAGGATCCCCAGCAGATACTGCCATCCATAGCGCTTTGCGTAATGCAGCGCCAGTCTGATTTCTTCTTTCACGCCGGTTCTCCCCGTGCTTCGTTGTCCCTGAAATCCCTGCTTTTTCTCTGAAGCAGCGCGCCCATTATATCCTTTTCCCCCTGAAATTACAATTCCTTTCTCCGCTCCTCTCACTTTCGCGTCTTGTTCTTTACCAGCCCACTGTGCTGGCTCTCCAACGCACATTCGGAATTTCTATATATGCGCAGCCTGCAATACCGGTTGATTTCTTTCTTCTGTTATAATGTCTGAAACAAGGGGGCATAATGTTCCGCAGTTTATCAAGAAAGATAATTTTCGGATTAATGCTGGGAGGTGATTTCATGAGTCCCAACTCTGGTTGATGATTCCTTTGCGGTCACCCTGACCATGTAGAGAGTAGGACTACCACGGGACAAACTTCGCTCAGGCAGATCTGGCACCGGCACGATGAAGAATTGTGATAGTAATTCGTAGATAAAGGTTGATTTTTCTGAAGAACTGATGTAGGATAAATAGAAAATATCAATGTTTAGCTTCACAGGAACAACAAAAGAAATAATAGGACTGAACCCACTTTAAAAAAACGGAGGAAAAACATGAAGCAGGTAAAATGGATACTGGCAGTATTGATGGTGCTGATACTCTGCACTATCGGTGGAACAGTGCTGGCAGATGAGCCGGCTCCTGAATTGGAACTGCGCGTGGTGAACGGGATGCCGACGCAGATTGAGCCTGGTGCGGGAGATGAATGGACTGCTTACAATCAATACAACGGCAGCTACTATTACAAAATTTATATTGACAACATCCCAGAGGATGCTGAGGCAGTACAGATGGGGTACGGTGATGTGTCGGACAGTGAGCCGAATCACACATGGTTCGAGCCTGTCAGTCAACTGCTGGAAGACCAAAACGGACTGTTCACATTGAGCCTGCCTCCGGCCACAGGCGGTTCGGACGCGATCTTTGTCCGGCTGTTCGAGGCGCAGGAATGGCAGAAGGCTGCGTTCATATATGATCGGACAAAGACGAACGGAAGCGTGGTCACGGTCACCAACGGAAGCGCGCCAACGCTAAATGAGGACTACACGATCACCTGGGAAGGCACGAACAACGCGGATGCGTTTATCGTCAACTGGAGAATGCCCAATGGCAGTACTCCCAGATTATCTGTTTCCGGAGCAGTCCGGAGTCTGCAGCTGTACAGCCTGACAGACCTGTTTGGGAATGTGGATGAGCTAACCAGATACGCCGGAAACTACGAAGTATGGATCGAGACCTATGCCGGGGATCAGATCGGAACTTCTCAACATGCGGAATGGACGGTCAGCGTACCGGAGAACAATGATCCGGAGATCCACCTGTCGAGCAGCGAAGCGGACGAACATGGCGTGATCACCGTGCCGGTATATGGCGAGGTGCAGTTATTCGTCACGGCGGAAGACAGCGTGCTGAATAACTACATTAAGGAATTCCATCTGGTAAACGGCCTGTGGACGGAAGGCGTCAATCCGATGGAGATCTGGCAGAACGGATATGCGCGGATGAGCTGGCGTCCGAACCAGGAAATAGCCCGGGATTACACCGTATACGCATATGCGAAAATCCAGGGAGAGGACGGGCAGCCGGATCGCCTGGCGCGCAGCAACACGCTGACGGTCCGGGTGACGATGAACAACCAGATCACAGGTGACGTCACGTATGCCGTGGACGGGGAGACAACGGGAAATCCTGCCGCCGAGCCGATCGAGGTGCCGAAGGACGATACGCTGGTGCTGCATGTGGACAACATCGGCGCGGACTACTACGGCGCGGAAATTGATGAACGGGGTGTCCACCTCGACCACATCGCTGAAAGCCGGTGGGTGACTCCGGAACCCGGAGATACGACGGAAGTTCGTCTGCCGGTGTTCGAATGCGAAGTCGGGAAGGAATATGAGGTCAGCGTATACGCGCTGAAACTCGGCGCCCCGATGCAGTATTCGAAGCGGACGGTACGGGTGCGGGTCACGGACCGGACAACATCGGCGCCGGTTATCCTGGAGATCGCGGGAGACAGGGATAACGAAGGTGTATTCCAGTATGAGACGGACGAGCGGATCCGGCTCTATGCTTACTACGAGAATCCGGGCGAGGAACTGGACGAAGAATACAGCTGGATTCAGGTAAGGGCATACAACAGGAACAGAGATTACTGTTTCTGGGACGAAGGCGGCAATGGCTTCTATTACTGGACGGACGGGATGCGGATTGGCAACCCGGATGATTATGTGATCGAAGCAGTCATCATGACCAATGGAGGCGACTGGAACCGGGAAGCATGGGAAGTGGAAGGAACGCAGGTTTCCGCGGAAATCCATGTGGAAGCGCCGCATGACCAGCTGGACGCGCCAAATGTAACGCTGAGTCCGTTCAAGTCGAGGATCGGGGAAAATGGGAATCACGTAACGCTGACCGTCGGCGCGGTGGATCATGCGGAGCGGTATTTCTACTGGATCCATCCGTCGGATGACCACAATGACCGGATGAGCGGCGACTTGAGCGCCGCGGGAACGGTGGAGATTGATACCGGACTGCTGGGGCCGGGCGTGTATGCGGTGGAGGTGAGCGCCCACGCCCGGGGATATCAGGAGAACTTTACGACCAGCTACTTCGTGGTGATGGGTGGAGACGACACCGATCTGAGCCAGAACGGATACTGCTTCAGCACCAACGCCAGGCAGGCGGATCAGGGCGCGGAGACGGACTTTATCGCCGATACGGGCGAGAATATCCGGTTCACCGGCTATTTGCCGGGCTCAGGTGAGATCAACCTGGGCGTATTCAAGGCCGGCTGGAGCGAGCCGCACGGTTTCGGCTGGTGCGAAGCTCCCGGCATGTGCCAGTGGCACTGCTTCGATGAAGCGGGAATCTACACGGTATATATGGGCGGCGTAGTGAACGGCGTCTGGAGGGAATACCCGGTATGCACGATTGCGGTCAGCGCGGATGGGGACCTGGATAATCCGGAAGTGATGATCAACGGCAGCGCATTTACTGACGGGGTGTCCATCGCGCCGGACGCGGAGAACCCGCAGAAGCTGACGGTCGTGTTCGATAAGGTTGATAACGCGGACCATTATTATCTGGAAATCCGGGAGGATGGCGACGGATGGGCCTTCTGCCAGGAAGACATTGATCCAGAAGACATTGAGGACGACACGATCGTGCTGAATGTCGAAAACGACATGATCCGGCCCGGACGTGTTTACCGCGTATACCTGACAGCCAACGCGTACGGATACAACTGGGGCCGGACGGAGGGAATCTTCCTGCTGGCAGCCGGAGAGCAGACGGCGGGAATCACTCTGACGGTAAACGGGTCAAACGCGGCGGACCAGACCGCTCTTTCCAGCACGAATATGCATGTGAAGGTGACCTGGCCGGAAGGACAAGGCACGCTGGGCCGGCCCACCGCGGTCAGGGTGCTGAACAACAACCAGTGGGAATACTGGTTTGGCGACGACAGCTATGAGCGGGACTGGGGATACGGCGACGGACGGCTGTTCTTCTACGCCGAGGCAACCTGGAATGACGAATATGATTTCGAGGAACTCGGCAGAAACGGCTGGGGCGATTTCGACTGGGATCAGGATGTCGAATGGACCGGGAAGAGCAACATTATCAGGATGAATGTGACCAGTCCCAACGGGACGATGATCGCGCCGGCATTCCATCTGGAGAAAGACGAACTGGAATGGGGCGAAGATCTGGTAATCATGATTGAGGATGCGGGTCCGAGCATGATCGATACAGACGCTCCGGAAGGGCGCAGCATTGTTGATGACGGCTGGTTCTACATCAACATTGAAGTGGATCGCGGCGATCACTGGGATTGGTATAACGACTTCCATATGGATCTGCGCCAGGGCGAGAACCGGATTCCGACCTACTGGATCACGCCGGGCAGCCGGTGCCGGGTCGAAGTCGGCGCGGATGGCCAGGGCTACAGCGGAAGAAGCAATCGGGTTCAGTTTACAGTGGGCGAAAAGCCGCAGAGTCAGGAAGCAGTGAAGGTATTCACCGTGAACGGTACTGCCGGAACCATGGAAGAACCAGGAACCCTGACGGCCGCGACACACAGCAATCTGCAAATCCAGGCATACCATCAGAATGCGGAATGGTATAATGTCGAGATTACCGAAGCGGGCAACGAGGACTGGCGGGAGAACTGCGACAACTGCCGGATCGGCATGCTGATGGACAGCTGGCGGTCGGATCATGCGGGCGAGTTCACACTGACGGCATATGCCTACGGCCATCACAGAGACGCGCAGGGCAATATCATCTGGATTGATGGAACGAATGAATGGGAAGAGCCGATCGGCCAGGTTCTGGTGACATTCGAAGCGAAACACGGCAACCTGGACGAATTAACTGCCGCCATGCCGGACCGGGCTTACGTCGGTGATCGGATAACAATTACCTTCGACGCCGTGGATGATGCGGAAGAATACAGCTACTGGATCCATGAAGATACCAACGAACGGTGGCTGATGGGTGATACCCGCCAGGGCGCCGGTACGATGACCTTTGACACCGGTAATCTGGAGCCGGACGTATACTGGGTTGAGCTGGACGCAATGGCGACGGGATACAACCAGAGCCACGCGACGCTGCATCTAGCGCTGCTGGATCCGGATGACACGGATCTGACGCCGCCAAGCAACGAGTATTACTTTACGACAAGTATGCAGTGGCCGACGCCGAAAGCGGGCGAAGACGAGCCGGAGACTGATTTTGTGGTCGAGGCAGGCAGGGATTTCCGGTTCACGTTCTATGTGCCTGGCGCGGAAGAGGTGAACCTGAACCAGTGGAGGAGCGACTGGGAGGATGCGAACGGTTTCGCGGGATGCGATGGGCCGGGCGTCAGCCAGTGGCATAACTTCGACAGCCGGGGCGAATACACCATCTATGGCTCTTATAGAATGAATGGCCAGTGGAGCCGGCAGATTGCGCTGTGCACCGTCACAGTAACGGCGGAAGGCAGTCTGGACAGTCCCTGGGTTGATATGCCGATGGTCGTCAGCGCGGGCGAGGACGTGCATATCACCTATCACATTGATTCGAATATAGAGAATTACAGCTACTGGGTCTCCTATGAGGATGAAGGATGGAATATCACAAACGAATGGATCAATCGGGATCAGCTGCCGGAAGGCATTGATACCTTTGACTTAGTGATCCCGGCGGACAGGTTGGAACCGAACCGGATATACCACGTATACCTGGACACCAACACGCCTGGCTGGGAGCAGGGGCATGGCGACCGGACGCTGTATGTACTGGGCGCACCGGAGGAGGAAGCCGTAGCCCTTATGGTAGATGAGCAAAACGGCCAGCCGGCACAGATGATCGCAATCGGCAACCGGTATCCGGTGAGCGTCAGCGCGCCGGATGCTGACAGGCTGATGGTCTGGTGGGATGAATCGCTGAGCTTCATCAACGTAGACGGCGGTTATTTCGAAGGGGAATTCTGTCTGGACTGGAAGGGCGGAGAAGGCGCCCCCGACTACTGCGAATTCTATGCCATCGCGATCTACGGCGGAAGCCACCTGAAGGTCAGCGAGACGACGCATATACCGATTTCGAACAGAGCTGATGCTCTGGAAGCGACGGCGCCGACGCTGAGCATGGGGAACGAAGGAACCATCTACAGAGGACAGTTTGTCGAGGCGATTGTCGGAGCGATCAGTGATGAGGGCGTATACGAATACGACGCCTATGTCACGGACGAGTGGGGCAACTGGATCTGCCACAACGACAGCGACAGCGCCGGAACAATTCTGCTTCCGACAAACGACCTGGAGCCCGGGCGAACCTACCGGCTGAGCGCGTACGCCCGGGTGCTGGGCAGATACCGGACCGACAGCGCGCCGATCTCTTTCACGGTGAGCGAACCCACGAAGGGCCTGTTTATCGCGGATAAGAGCACAGTCGCCGTAATGGAACCGCTGATGGTATCCATCATGGCGCCCGGCGCGGAGCGGATCCGCTTCAGTAGCGGATACGACCGCTGGGATGATGATAACGGCTGGGAAAGCGACAGCTGGTACAGCGACTGGATCAGCTGGGACAGGCACAGCGACATCGTAACGATGTACGCGCAGGCCTGGTACCCGAACGCAACGGAATGGATGCCGGTCGGCGATCCCGACGGAATTGAGATCACCATCACGGCAGAAGGCGACCTGGATGAGCCGGAATTCATCGGCTTCCCGGCAAGCATCGTGCAGGGTGAAAACCTGAGTTTCGCGGTGGGCGAAGTGGCTGGTGCGGAAGAATACGAAGTCGAAATCAACCGGAACGACGGACGCGACGGATGGAATTACCGGACAAATAATCCGAATTTCTTCATCGCCGGGCACCGGCTGTATGAAGGCGGATACCGGATCAGAGTCATCGCGATGGCGCATGGATGGAACGCTGGAGAAAATGAGACATCACTGTATGTGGAGCCCATCAGGCCGGAGATCGGGATCGGTTCCGTCGTCAGCAACGCTGAACCGCTGGACATCACGGTTCCGCTGATTGAAGGCGGCGATCGCTATGAACTGATGATTCACTATGTGCCCTTTGAGGATTTCGAGCAGAGCAAAGTATATGTAAAAACCATGTGGGCACGCGATGCGGATCAGAATGGTATCCTGACCTTCACGGTGCCGGCGGGAAGGCTGCTGGACAACACGTCGCACTGGGTGGATCTGTATGTCAGCGGGGATGACTTCTATGCCGAAAACGCGAAAGCGTTCCTGGTGCAGAACGGACAGAAAGACAGTAACATCACGGTGACGGTAAACGGAGAAACTGGCAGCGAGTTCGCCGACGTGCTGATCCACGACGATTTCAAGGTGGACGTGAGCGCGCCGGGTGCCGGAGCGATTATGATCCACTGCGGCGACATGTGGCAGGCATTCGTAGGAGACCAGGTGACCGGCGCAACCTTTAACGAGCACCAAAATTATCCTGAAACCCTGTATGCACAGGGATACTACGGAACCAGGACGGACTTCCCGGATAATCCGTGGGACGACAGATGGCTGGACTTTGAATGGAGCCTGCCGAGCGAGACCGTAGTGGTGAATTTCTACGCAATCGGCCAGGTGGGTGAACCCTGGGGCAGATTCCCGAATATCGTTACACAGGGCGATATCCTGGTCATTTCCGATATTTACCCGGGCGATAACGGCAATGAAACCCACGCGAACATCAATCGCAACGCACCGAATGAATATGAGGACCGGGTATTCGGAGACAACTGGTATGACTGGAACCCGGACAGCCGGACCATCTATCTGCCAACGAACGAGCTGGAAGCCAATAGAGATTATTGGATCATGCTGGATAACAGCGGCATAGGCATGACCGGCAACCGGATGTGGTGGAGAGTCAGCGTGTTCCCGAGAAGCGAGCAGCAGGCTGATGTGATGATCTCCGCGCTGGAAAAAGTGCAGGCGGGCATGGAAATACCGGTAAGCGTCAGCGCGCCGGGCGCGGTGGAGGTCGGCTTCGGGCTGAACCTGGAAGCCGCGGATAAGGATGACGTAGAAGATTATCAGTTCCGAGGCGAGCCGGGCGAAGACACCTTCTTCACCAGAGGCGGCTGGTTCCGTATCGATGAACCGGGCGTGTATACGCTGACCGCGTACGCGCTGTTCCAGGGCAGCGAAGTGCCGCTGCACGTGGATAGAACCATCGAGATCTGCGAACCGCTGCGGTTTGACATGACGGACATGCCGGGTTACTTCACGGCAGGCCAGGAAAACGCGAGCGTGACGGTTGAATTGCCGGACAACGCGCAGCGAATGACCATTCAGGCTCGTGTGGAAGGCGAGAATCTCTGGCGGCAGTTCTATAACAGCAATGAAGACGAACTGACAGATAAGGCCATTCAGATTCCGGCTATGTACCTGAACGAGGGCAACCAGATTGTGATTGACTTCCAGGCGAAAGCGGACGGATTTGAAGACGTCGGCGAGAGCGTCTTTATTCCGGTAACTGCCGCCACGCAGAGTAACGCGGTCACGCTGAGGCTGGTGAACAACCGGGAAGAGCGGACAGAGCTCGACCTGAATGATATCTGGGCGAATCAGGACACGGTATATCTGGCAACCCCGGCAGCCGGGCAGGAAATCGCCGCGATTCGCTTCTACAGCGGATACGGCTGGTGGGAAGACGGCGATGCGATTACACGGGATAACCATGGCGACTGGTTCCTGAACGATGGAAGCGTCTTCTTCGAGGAGTGGTACAACGACGCCAATAACCGAATCATCACAGCGTTCGCGGAGGTGCTGGTGGAAGGCAGTGATGTATGGCAGCGAACCAACGCGATTCGGTTCACAGTGAAGAACAACGGTATTGTCGGAGAGTATAACTTTACAGATACCGGCGATATCACAGTTCCGCGGGGTACGGTTGTGACGGTGGAATTCGAGCCGGCGGAGAATGCGGCACGTTACTGGGTGGACGCATTCGACGTAGACGATCACCGGAGCTGGAATCCGTGGAGCTGGTATGATGGAACGACAGTCCATTTTAACACGAACAGATTGCCGGCCGGCGTATACGAACTGTACGGCCGCGCTGGCGGGCCAGATGGATCCGGACTGATATGGAGAGAATCCACCGAATATGTGTTACTGACGATTACGGACAACTCTCCGCAGATGGATCATCCGACTTTTACCACTCCGGGCAGCCTGACGGTCATCGAGGATGAAGCATTCTCCGGAATTGCGGCAAAGGTAATCATGATCACCGGAAATGTGGAATCCATTGGGGATAACGCTTTCAGCGGGTCGTCTGTAGAGCAGGTAGGCTTCCAGAACAGAGATACCGAAGTCAGTTGGAACGCTTTCAGCGAATGCAGCAGCGACCTGGTCGTGTTCGGCATTCCGGGCGGAAGCGTTGAACAGTGGGCGGAAGACCACAATTATACGTTCTATCCACTGGCAATGCAGAACTAAAAAACAGCCAGGTAAGAGGGGATGGCAAGAGCCGTCCCCCTTTTTCATCCTTTGATTCGGTATTTTCCCGGACTATAATGACGAAAAAGTGAGGAGAAATCCCTGATGAAAATCTTTTCATTCCTTTCTAAGCAGCGGAGAGGAAGACCCCGTCGGAGATTTCGGTTACGGTGTCCACATCGTCGCAGAAGCGCTGAAAAAGATCGGCCATCTCTACGTGGCTCTGAAACTCTGGCTGGACTGCCATCATGAAATCCTGAACGAAATCAGCCGCCGGGAAATCATGGAAGCGCTCCTTTGCTGGAGCCGGGTCACTCTCCTGTTGACATCTCTGCTACTCCTGGTTTATCATCAGCCATGACGGGAGGTGATTGGATGGCTGTCAGGGATACAGACATGACCGAAGGCAGTATCTGGCCCCATCTTATACGTTTTTCGATTCCCATGGCGATCGGCCTTCTCTTTCAGCAGCTGTATAATACGGTGGATACGCTCGTCGTCGGTCAGTTCGTGGGGCAGCAGGCTCAGGCAGCTGTCGGCTCTACCGGTCCCATCATTAATACGGTCGTGGGCTTCTGCGCCGGCCTGGCTACCGGAGCGTCCGTTCTCATCTCCCAGCGTTACGGTGCGCACGATAACGACGGTCTGGGGAAAGCGGTCCATACCACCATCGCCCTTACGATCCTGATGAGTGTGATCGCCACCCTGGTTGGACAGGTTATTATCACCCCCATGCTGCGGTTCATGCAGACACCGGAGGATGTCATGGCGGATTCCTCCCGGTATCTGGCCATCTATTTCGCCGGAGTTGCCGGAATCCTTTTCTATAATATCGGGGGAGGAATCCTCCGGGCAGTGGGAGATTCCCGGCGGCCTTTGTACTTTCTGATCGTTTCAGCACTCCTGAATACAGTGCTGGATCTGCTTTTTGTGCTGGTTTTCGGTATGGGAGTCGCCGGTGTCGCTTATGCCACGGTCATTGCCCAGGTGATTTCCGCAGCGCTGAATATTGTGGTCCTTGTCCGGGAGCCGGGCGGCTACGGCCTCCGCTGGCGTCAGATTCGCATTGACCGGGATGCCCTGCGGATTATTCTCCGTCTGGGACTGCCCAGCAGTATTCAGTCTGCCATTACGTCCTTTTCCAATGTGTTCGTTCAGTCCTATATCAATTTCTTCGGCTCTGCCTGCATGGCCGGATACGGTATCTATGGCAAAATTGATGCGCTCGCGCTGATTCCCGTGCAGAGCATCAGCATGTCCTCCACGACCTTTGTCGGCCAGAACTGGGGCGCCGGGCAGCGGCAGCGCGCCCGGGAAGGGGTACGCGCCGCGGTCATTATGAGCCTGATTTCAACAGTCGTGCTGGGGGCTGTGGTCTTCCTGCTGGCCAGGCCGCTGACAGCCTTCTTCTCTCCGGAGGCGGAAGTCATCGACTATGGAGTTCGCTTCATCCATATCGTAACCCCGTTCTATCTTATGATCTGCTTCAACCAGATTTATGCCGGAGTCCTTCGCGGCATCGGTGATGCAACCATGCCCACAGTCATTATGCTGATTTCCTTCGTCGTTTTCCGGCAGATTTACCTCGCTGTGACAAAAGCGCTGGGTGCCGGCTTTATCGCTGTTGCCCTGGCCTATCCTGTAGGCTGGATCCTCTGCTCAACCCTCCTGCTCATCCGCTATATGCACAGCCCGCTGAACTCCAAAACCTGATCCATTTCGACGTACACCATGGTCGCATCTCTGAATCATCTTCTAGCAGAACATATCCAAACATTTAAAAACTCCCTGTGATTTCCTTCACAGGGAGCATCATTCTTTCTGTGTAAACTATGATTTCTACTCTTTTTGTGGTTTCAGCATGTCTTTCCGCCGCGCCCGCCTGTTCTCCCGACTGCTCAGCACAACACTCTGTAAAAGAATAAAGAATCCTAACATGGCTCCGCTGGCCATGTCCTGCCACCAAGATTCGTTGAGGGGACTCAAAGCAATTATTTTCTGGATGGTTGCAAGGATCATCGTTCCAAAAAAAGTTCCGATCACATTGCCGACTCCTCCAGTCAGTAGCGTACCCCCAATAATAGAAGCAGCTATGGCGTCCATCTCGCTTCGCATAGCTACACTAGCATTGCCCGCAGGCTTATGCATTAGGAACACAAAACCCGCAAGTCCACTCAGCAGCCCGCTAATTACATAGCTCAGGAAACGAGTTCTCTTCACGTTAATCCCCAGCATCAGCGCACTCTGCTGATTGCCACCGATCGCATAGATATTCCGTCCCAACCTGATAAAACGGAGCATCAGATACAGTACTGCCACCACCACCAAAGCAATGACCGCACCGACCTCCAATTTGCCAGGGATCTGATTCCCGTTTTGTGCAATATAGCCCAGATGTGGTAGCAGAATCTTGGTTTTTGTCACAACCAGGAACCCTTCATGGGCCACTTTCACCGGGTTGACGCTCAGAATTGTCGTCAGGCCCCGGGACAAGAACATACCGGCTAAGGTTACGATAAACGGCTGAATTTCCAGATAACTGATCAGGAAACCTTGCCCAACGCCAAAGGCTAGACCAATTCCCAGCGCCAGTCCGATAGCCTCCATTGTTCCCAAGGCTCCGCTCTGATTCTGTAGATCGTTGAGCGCCAGAGCACAAGCCATCACAGTTAAGCCGATCACACCACCAACACTGATATTAATCCCTCCACCAATCATGACAATCGTCAGGGCACACGCAATGATAATCAGGTACGCATTATCATTCAGCAGATCAAAAATCTGCTGAAACCTCAGAAACCCGCCCTTCAGGGACACCATAGCCGCCAGGTACATAGCGAAGAAGATGCCGATGGCAATGGTCATGAGCAGCTGCGTATTGGTCAGTGGCTCTCTTCTTTTCATTTACGCCACCTCCTTTTCAGCTACAGACTCATTTCTGCTCTTTAAACGGGTAATCAGGGAGGAAATCTTTGCCTTGATAACGGGAGAACCGGCCACAACGATGATGATGATGACGATTGCCTTGTAAGCTTTCACATTCACCGGAGCGACATTCATGGCATACAATGTGGTCGTCAGCATCTGAATGATGTATGCGCCCAATACGCTGCCGATGATACGGAACTTTCCGCCACCCAGATTGTTTCCGCCGATAGCTACGGCAAGAATGGCGTCCATTTCGATGTCAATCAGCAGTGTCTTGTGATTCAGCTGCCCAAGCCGGCACACGCCGATCACCGCCGCCACGGAAACGCACACGCCCAGCAGCACGAAGCTCAGCAACTTGATCATCACGGGATTCACGCCATTCAGTCGGGCCGCGCCTTCATTGATGCCCACGCTCTGGGTGTAAAGTCTCAGATTGGTGAATTTAAACACAAGATACAGCAACACGCCCATCAGAATTACGGCAAAAATCGGGGTTGGGATCGGGATGCCCGGAATCGTCATGCCCATGGCGCTGATGATGGGGCTGATCAGCTGCGGTGTGGCGCTGCCGTTAATCCAGTAGGCAATGGACCGTCCGCAGCTGAAAAGGATCAGCGTGGCGATCATGGGCTGGATCCGGAACACGGAAACCAGAGTCCCGTTGAACAGCATAAACAGGATTGTCCCCAGACAGCAAACGATGATTCCCAGAATGACGGAACCAATCGTAATGCTGCTACCTCTGTTCAGCACCTTCACAAAGAAACTGCCTGCAATGGCACCCACCGCGCCGACGGAGATGTCCTGTCCGCCGCAGGCTGCCGTAACCAGTGTCATGCCCATGGAAATAATCGCGAGGGCGCTGGCGCTGTCGATGATGCTGATCAGGTTGCCGCTCAACACGGAGTTGCCGCTGTTATTAACCGCGATGCCAATGGCAAAGAAGGACGGATCGCGGAAAAGGTTAAACAGAATCAGAATACCCAACGCGACCAGCGGGATCATCAGCTGGCCGGGGGATCCCGTTCGGGATCCATTTTTCTGCTTCTTGCTCATCTCATTCACCTCCCGCGATAGTTTTCATAACATGGGCCTGTGTCAGCTCGTCCCCTGTCAGTTCGCCCACAACCTTCCGATCCCGCATGACGATTAGCCGGCTGCAGGTCCGCAACATCTCTTCAATTTCGGAGGAAATAAAGGTGATGCTCATATGCTCTTCTTCCGCCAGTTTCAGCACCAGTTTCTGGATTTCCAACTTGGTACCCACATCAATGCCCCGGGTGGGCTCGTCCAGGATCAGGTAATCCGGATGCGTGAGCAACCACCGGGCTAGGATCACCTTCTGCTGGTTCCCGCCGCTGAGGGAACCGATCGGCGTCTCCTTGCTGGCCGTTTTGATGTTCAGTGCCGCGATGTATTCGTCCGCGAAGGCTTCCATTTCCTTCCGACTCATGGGATGGAAGAATCCTTTCTTGACCTGCAGGGCCAGGATGATATTCTCCCGCACGGACAAATCCGCAATGATACCGTCCCGCTTCCGATCCTCCGGCAGATAGCCGATGCCGGCCTTCATCGCCTCGAAAGGCTTCGTAATCTTGACGCTCTTTCCGTTCATGCGGGCTTTGCCGCTGGTCACCCGATCCGCGCCGAAGATTGCGCGGACGCTTTCACTGCGTCCCGATCCCAGCAGCCCCGTAAATCCGTTGACTTCACCCCGCCGGATATGGAAGTTGAATGGTCGGCTTTCCGAGCTGGAAAGCTGTTCGACCTCGTATACGGTTTCCGCCTGTGTATCCGTTCCCCGCTCCGTTTTTTCGAAGGTCCCCAGATCGTCCAGGTTCTTTCCCATCATTTTGGCAACCAGCTCTACCTGCGGCAGTTCCTCGATCCGGTATTCCCCAACCAACTCCCCGTTCCTAAGCACGGTGATCCGGTCGCTGATTTCGTAGACCTGCTCCAGAAAGTGAGTCACGAAAATAATCCCCACACCGCGGCTCTTCAAATCCCGCATCAGCATGAACAGCATCTCTACTTCCTTGTCATCCAGCGAGGAAGTTGGTTCATCCAGAATCAGCACCTTGCACTGCATGTCCACCGCCCGGGCAATCGCCACCATCTGCTGCACCGCCAGAGAGCAGCTGGAAAGCTCCTGCCGGGCCCGGGCCGGGATACCCAGATTTCGAAGCAGCTCCGTCGTCCGTTTCTCCATTTCCTTCCATTGAACCACGGCGCTGTCCGTCCGGCCGATAAACATGTTTTCCGCAACGGTCAGGTTCGGGCACAGGGTGATTTCCTGGTATACCGTACTGATCCCGATTCTCTGTGCGTCCTGAGGAGAATGGATGTGTGCTTCCCCATCAACACCCTCGATCCGGATCGTGCCGCCGTCTTTCTCATATACGCCGGTCAGCACTTTGATCAGTGTGCTTTTCCCAGCGCCGTTTTCACCCATCAGCGCGTGCACTTCGCCCTTTCGCAGAGTAAAATCCACCTGGTTGAGCGCCCGGGTGCCGGGGAACTGTTTGCAGATGCCGCGCATGGTCAATACCACGTCTTGCATGGTGGGATCTCCTTCCCGGCTTTCCGGGATGAAAAGCCGCTTTGATTTCTGAAAGAAAGCGCGGTATGAACGCGCGAGGGTCGTTCGTTCATACCGCGCCGAAAGGTTCCTTCGTTTTAATTACTCGCCGAGGCCGTAAGTGTTCACATCGTCTTCGGTGATGGTCTTCGCGTCGAAGCCCTTCTCCACGTTGATGATCTGCTTCAGTTCGTTCAGGCCTTCGATCTCTTTGCCTTCTTCGAGGCCCTTGATCATCTCGTCAATCAGCTTGGCCTGGAAGGGGCTGCACTGTCCGTCGTAGTTCCACTCGCCGGCCAGCAGCTTCCGCAGAGCCCACTTGTTGCAGTCAAAGCCCATGATGACCACATCGCCGTTCACGCCATGGGTGATGCCCGCGGCATCCAGAGCGGCCACAACGCCGTCAGCCATGCCGTCGTTCTCGGCATATACGATGTTGAACTTCTCGCCAGCGTCGATGGCCGCCTGAGCGATCTTCCGGGCTTCTTCAGGATCCCAGCTGTCTCCGCCGGTGCCTTCGCGGACCATGGTCCACTTGTCATCCGCGGCAACCTTTTCCTGCAAGGGCTCGCTGCGGCCGATCTGCGCGGCGCTGCCCAACTGGCCCTGAATGTGCAGAATGTTGTATTCTTCCAGGCCCAGGCTCTCCAGCCATTCCACAGCCGTCACGCCTTCACTGCGCATGTCAGAAACGACCGCCGCGGTGTACAGCTCAGGATCGCACTCGATCATCCGGTCAAACAGGAACACGCCGATGCCGTTGTCCTTGGCTTCCTGCAGCACATCGTCCCAACCAGTGGTCTCAGCGGCGGATACCAGGATATACTTCACGCCGTCCGTGATGAAGCCCTTCGCGGCTTCCAGCTGCTTGTCGGCGGTGGGAGCGGTAACGAAGGTCGCGTCATATCCATTCTCCGCGGTGAAGGTTTCGTTCAAATCCTTCACGTTCGCTTCACGGTATCCGGACTCAGAGGGATCCAGGTTGATAATACCAACCTTGATGCCATCCGCCAGAGCGGCGGTAGCGGCCAGACACATGACCAGTGCAAGCACAAGAGCAATCAGTTTCTTCATGGAATTTCTCCTCCTTTGTTTTTGAAACCCAATCCGGTTTCTTTATGTGAAATATACACCGGAAAACGCAAAAAGAAAATGCAGCCTCCCATTTTTTCGGTTCAATTTCATCTTCACTTTTTTGTGTATTTCGAAGGAAAAGTAGAATATCTTTTTATGCCGGTTCATTCTGGTTCAGGCAGTCCGTTTATTCGGTCTGATCATCCGTGGATTCCCATCCCACCGGCTCCTCCCCGTGCCGGTATTCGCTGGGCGTCAGCCCCAGGTTTTTCTTAAACAGGTAGCTGAAATAGTGAGCGTCGTTGTATCCAACCTCAAAGGCAATTTCCGCTGTCCTTTTCTCCGTTCCCCGGAGCAGCTCCCTCGCCCGGTTCAGCCGCAGCGCGGTCAGGTATTCCGTAAAGGTTTTTCCGCTTTGCTGGGCAAAAACCGTCGAGAAACGGCTGTTGCTCATGCTCACGGCCTGTGCCACGTCCTGCAGCATCAGATTGGGATCCGCAAAATGCTGGGACAGATAGAATTTTGCTTCATGGACCACCGAGAGGGTCTTCTTTTCGCTGGGCAGTTCGCCGATTTCCCGGACGCCAACGATAATGGTTCCTTCCTCATCCTGATCCGCAAGCGTATGACGGATATGCCGGGCAGTCTGGAAGCTCTTCAGGATTCCATCCGGGCTGTTGACAATTTCCCCGATGCTGATCCGGATTCGCCGGCATCCCGAGCGCTCCAGGTCTCTTGCGCTGGAGGAGGCGAAGGCATACGCCCGTTCCTCGGTTTCCGCTTCATCGGCACCCAGGATCAGGATGCGTGATCCGGTGCGGCAGGGAGAAGAAAAAGCGATGCCCTGGCTGCTCTCCGCCAGATCGGTCAGCACCTCATATCCGGTTTTCACAGGCTGGAACGCAGCGTCAATCACGGCGTAGCAGCCCGCCCGCAGGTCAATGCCCATGTTCCCCAGCTCCCGCATGGTATGTTCCGCGTCCGCCTCGCCGGCATCCTCCGAATAGAGGCTGCTCAGCAGCTTCTCCCGCAGGAAAAGGCTTCCCGCCTCAACTCTTCTGCGCAGGCGTTCACTGCGTTCCCGGTCCTCCCGTTCTTCCGCCAGCTGCGCGCTCACCCGGTCCAGCGCGTGCCGCAGGTCCTCGCTGGTAATGGGCTTCAGCAGGTATTCCTTGACGCCCAGCTGAATTCCCTGCCGGGCGTATTCAAACTCGTCATATCCGCTGAGGATAATGATCCCGATCCAGGGCATCTGGCTCCGTACGACCTTGCACAGCTCCATTCCGTCCATGAAAGGCATCCGGATATCCGTGATCAGAATATCCGGGTTCGTATCCCGGATCATGGGCAGCGCGATTTCTCCGTCCGGTGCCTCCCCCACCAGGGTATATTCAGATTTTTCCCATGGAAAGGAGGATCGGATACCCTCCCGAATCACAATTTCATCATCCACCAGGAATACTTTGGTCATGGTCTGTGCTCTCCCCTGTCTCTGTTTTCCGTTCCCGGTTTCCCGCGAATGCTGCATACACAGCCGGTCAGCCGGAAGCGCCCTGTGCTTCCTGCTCAATCTCCTCTTTGGTCCGGCAGGGCACCCGGAACCATACCGTGGTGCCGCCTGTTCCGCTTTCGATATGGACGCCTTCTGTCTGGTTATAATACAACCGGATCCGGAGGTTGACATTCACCAGTCCGAACCCGCCGGTGCCGCTGGCCACGGTCGGCTGTCCCTCCGCCATGCGCTCCTGCAGTGCGGCCAGCGTCGCTGCGTCCATACCCTTTCCGGTATCCTGAACGCGAAAAACCAGGCTTTCACCCTCCCGGCTGCCCGTCACGCGAATGATGCCGCCGCCCCTTTTATATTTGATTCCGTGGTACAGCGCGTTCTCCACCAGCGGCTGCAGCAACAGCTTCAGGATATAGAAGCCCCCGATTTCCTCCGGAATATCGATCTCATATTTCAGGATATCCCGGTATCTCGTCTGCTGGATGCTCAGATAGCCTGAGATGTGCTTTTTCTCCTGGCTGATGGGAATCCAGTCCGCGCCGGAACTCAGGCTGATCCGGAAAAAGTCGCTCAGCGCGCTGGTCAGATGAATCACTTCCTTCTGATCTCCGGCCTCCGCTTTCCATACGATGGCGTCCAGCGTATTATAGAGGAAATGGGGGTTGATCTGTGCCTGCAGAATTCTCAGTTCCGCCTTCTTCAGATTCCGGGCATCCTGTACATTCTGCCGCATGGTGGTTTCCAGGTTGTCCGCCATTACGTTGACCTGATCGGTCAGCTTAATCAGCTCCACCACATCCGTCTTCGGAATCCGTGCCCGCAGATCTCCGCTGGCCAGCTGTCCCGTGACGCTCTCCAGCTCCTGGATCGGCTTGCGGACAAAACTCTCCGTCCGCTTCCGCGTCCGATTGCTCATCAGCATGCAGACCGCCACCATCAGGATCTCGGCGCCTGCCGCCAGCATCACAATTCGGTTCAGCGTTTCGCTCATGGCGGCGCTGGCCCCGATTTCCTCTGTGATATAGTTATTCAGCATGCTTTCAATCAGGGCCGCCACATCCCGGATCTCCTCCAGCACCTTCTGGTTCTGGACCACCGGTACGTTCTCCTGGATATTGGACACAATCTGATCCGTATACTGCCGCAGCGTCTCCATCGTTCTGGCCGCCACGGTCAGCTGAAGCTGGTCCTCTTCCCTCGTTTCCTCCCGGATCCGGTCAATGGTTCCGTCCGCCTGGTCAATCAGGGTGTACACCCTGGTTTCTGTCAGGCTCTCGCGTCCGCTCACCAGCTTCCACACGGATTCCGGGATGCTGTCCGCCACGACCGGCTTCAGACTGGCAATCGCCTCCATCCGGGCAATGCTCTGATGGTATCGGTTGCTGAAAACCAGCATCAGTATCAGACTGATTACCGTTGGCGTCACCAGCAGCGCAAGCAGCATCCGGCCCATCCGGTTGATCCGCCCGACAATGCTTCTTCCCCGGTAAAATTGCTCGCCCATGTCCTGTTTCCTCAGTATCCCCGTGGCGCAATCTGACTCAGATCATCCTCATCGCTGAAAACTGCTTCTGTCGGATGCGTTTCCGGATCCACGTTTTTCCCGTCCTTCAGGGCCAGCGCGGTTTCCATCAGGGTGCTGCCCAGCATCGGTGTGCATTCCACAATGCAGTTGATCTTTCCGGCCTTCAGGATATCGATGGCTTCCTGCCCACCGTCAATGGAGATCACGATCATGTCCTTTCCGGGCATGTATCCGGCCTGTTCAATCTCCGGCAGGGCACCCAGTGTCATCTCGTCGTTATGGCTGTAAATGACGTCAATTCCATCCCCATACTTTTCCAGCAGGTACCGCATGCATTCCGCGCCCCGGCTCTTCAGAAAGTCCCCGTTCACGCTTTCCAGCACCTGCATCCGTTCATCCCCCGCAATGGTATCCATAAATCCGGCATGCCGCTGCCGCATCGGAGTGGAATCCTCCGTTCCTGTGATTTCGACGATCTGGAACCGGTCCTTCCCGCTTCGGTCCGCCTTCCGCAGCAGATAGTTCGCCGCGCTGACGCCCTCCTGATAGAAATCCGCCCCGATCAGGCATTCATACAGATCCTTTTCCTCGGTTTTAATGGTCCGGTCCACCAGTACAACCGGAATCCCCGCCTGTTTCGCTTCCTTCAGCACGTTGTCCCATCCTTCCTCCACAATGGGAGAGAAGGCAATCACATCCACCCTGTAGGCGATAAACCGCCGCAGCGCCGCAATCTGGTTTTCCTGCTTCTGGTTCGCGTTTTCCATCATCAGGCTGATCCCATATGTCTCCGCCTTTTCTTCGATATCCTTCGTGTTCCCGATCCGCCAGCTGCTCTCGCTTCCCAGCTGGCTGAATCCCAGTAGCAGCCTCGGTTCTGCACCCGGATTGTTTTTCGCTGCGCATCCGCTCAGCAGCAGGCAGAGTACCAGCAGCAGAATCAGCGCAATTCCTTTTCCTTTCACCTCAGCCGTCTCCTTTTCTGTTGGTCATTTTATGCTTTCCGCATTTCTCTCCAGATCACCCGGTACATCGTAATAAAGCAGCAGCTCGCACCCACCAGCTGGCTGATCATTTCAGCCCAGAATACGCCTTCCACGCCAAGCCCGATTCCGGGCAGAATCAGCGTCAGCGGCGTAACCAGCAGGATCTTCCGCAGCATGGAGAAAAACAGCGCATATTTCGGATAGTTCAGCGCGACAAAGGTGCTCTGCCCGACCTGCTGGAGCGCCATAAATGGAAACGCCGCAAAGTAAATCCGGGCGCAGGCGATTGTTTTTGCAACCAGTGCCTCATCTGATGTAAAAATACGGATCAGAGGCCCGGGAATCAGCATGATCGCAGCCCACATGGCTGCGTTCATCAGCAGCCCGCTGAACAGGATGAACCGGATGCTCTCCGAAACGCGCCGGTAAAGCTTCGCGCCGTAGTTGTAGCTCATCACGCTCTGCCCGCCGCTGACGATACCGTTGTTCGGCAGGCTCATGATCTCCCGCAGGGAGTTGATCAGGCTCATCGCGCCGACATAAAGGGTGCTGGCTGTGCCGCCCCAGCTCTTCAGCATGATGTTTACAATTGCCTGAGTAATGCTGTTGGTCACCTTGAACGTAAATCCTGTCGCGCCGAGTTTCAGCACACCGGCCAGCAGCTTCCGGTCCAGCCGGAGCCGCCGGATTCGGAAGGTTCTCTTCTTCCCCAGCAGAAACCCCATCGCCCAGACTGCGCTCACAATCTGGCTGATCACGGTCGCCAGCGCGGCGCCCCGGATACCCATTCTCCCGGGATAAATCAGCAGATAGTCCAGCAGGATGTTCATCGCCGCCCCGAGAATGACGGTCATCATCCCGACTCTCGGATATCCCATCGCGTTGATAAAGGGATTCATCCCGAGCGCGATCAGAACCGGGATCGTCCCCGCCACGTAAATCCGGAAGTAGCTCAGTGCCGGCGGCAGGGTCTCTTCATCCCCGCCCAGCCAGCTCAGCGTCACCGGTGCGGTCATGTACATCAGGATCGTCAGCACCCCGCCGATCAGAAGCAGAAGCGTAAAGCTGCTTTCCAGAATCCGCTCCGCCTTTTCCTTTTCCCCCTCACCCCGCGCAATGGTCATCAGCGTGGCTCCGCCTGTGCTGCAGAGATTCGCAAACGCGCCGATCAGTGTGATCAGCGGAAAGCAGATCCCCAGCCCCGTCAGCGCCAGCGTGCTTCCCTCCGCCATATGCCCGATAAACATCCGGTCCACGATGTTATACAGCACGTGCACCAGTTCCGCCAGCATCATTGGCACGCCCAGCCGGAGGATATGCCGTGAAACCTTCCCCTGGGAAAAATCCTCCCTTGCTCCGGCCATGCCTTTCTCTCCTTTGATTGTTTCTGTCTGCAAGTATATGCTTTTCTTCGCTTCCGGTCAAACGGATTGAATGAAAACGCCCTCCCCGGTTCACCGGAGAAGGCATTTCCCTGTCTGCGTGATGCACACGCTTGCTCACGCGCTTTGCAAATCATTCATCCTGGTTCAGTTTTTCTGCAGGTACTCATAATAGGCCTGCCGCAGGCTCGTCAGCAGCTCGTCATGATCCGTTCCTTCCGCATAAGCTGCGTTCCGTTCCTCAATTTCCGCCTCTCGCATCTCCGGCGCGCAGTAGGGACACATTTTCAGCTTCCGGAAGGGTTCATCCTCCAGTTCCCCGTAAGTGAAGGGAGTGAACGTCACGCTTTTTGCGCTGTAGCAGAAGGAGCCCCTGTGATAGTAGCTTCCCTTGTCCGGGTTGTAGAAGAGCGGCGTTTCCGCATCCGGCGTGGGAATCTGCCGTCCCTGCCAGTCTTCCCAGATTACGAATTTGACCTTGCTCTCTTTCCGGACGGCATTCCAGATCCAGGCCATGTTGATGCCCTCCGGTGTTTTGTTCTTCTGAACCCGGATGCATCCGTGGCTGCATTTTGTTCCCAGCTTCGGCTCGGTTGTCCCGTAATTGGGCGTTCCGTCTGCATTGTTGACATGGGGCACCTCGTGCATCATGTCTCCTGCATTGAACCGGATTGCCATATCGCAGTAAAGCCGGTCGCTGATCAGCGTTCCCACCCGGCTCATCAGCAGAAATTCTCCGCTTCTGGTTTCATTATAGGGCTGATATTTGCTTCCGTTCCACTGCACCAGTCCGGTCGAGCAGAGCAGCGTACTCAGCAGCTTTCCCTCCTGGAAAACGTACAGCCGCTGATTCAGCTTATCCACCACAATGCCCAGATTCTGGTTTGGAGTCACCTGCTTCAGGTATTTGGTCTGAATGTATCCGCTCACCAGCATATTCCACGCTTCCACCTTCGTATCATGGAAGCTGCTGCTGTAGCATTCGATCTCGCTCCATCCGTTGTCAATGTTCCGGATTACCCGAACGCCCTGGCTTTCGCAGGTCACAACCCCGACCTTCAGGCTCTTCTCATCCGGCTCCCGGTACAGATAGGCCTGCACCTTCTCGCCGCTTTTTTTCCCGATGTCAACCACGGTGATCGGCGCTGTCAGCATTTCCCAGACAGCCTTTTCATCGGTGATGTCCATTGGCAGCGCCCAGTAGGTGCCCTCCTCAGCTTCCCGGAAAGGATGTTCGCTTCCGTGGCTGGGTGTAAAAACTTCGGCTTCAACTGCGAATGTTCCGGGCGTTTCGGCGGGGATTTCCGCCCCGTCCTCGTCCAGAATCACATCCTCAACGATTTCATCAATCGCCAGATCCTCTTCCTCCTCGGCCAGCCCGGCCGCTGAAAAAAGCAGCGCAGCCGCTGTGAGGAAAACCCAGAATTTTCTCATAAGTACCCCGTAAAACCCCCTTGCATGCTCCGGCTGATGCCGGAGCATGCAGGATTATATCGTAAAAAACGTTTTCTGGCAATCATCTTTCCTGGAAGGTTTCAGCGCCGAAGTATGAAGACTGCTGATCGGAAATCCTCCCGGATTAATCCAGGAACTCCTCCCGAATGGTTACGCCGAACTCCTTTGCTATCGCCCGCAGCGCATCATCCGTAATCGTCTGCAGCTCCGGCAGTCCCGTCGATTTCTGCAGCACCCAGATCTGCGCGCTCTTTTCGATCGTGTGCATCAGCCCGAAGGTGATATCAAAGTCCGGCCCGGAAACGAACAGCCCGTGCTGCGCCCATACCGCCGCCTCAAATTTCTTCATCTTCTCGCAGGTGGCCAGCGCGATATCCGCGCCGCCGGGCACCATCCACGGCACCACACCTACGCCGCCGGGGAACACCACCGGACATTCCGTGGCGCTCTTCCACAGGGCCCGGCTGAACTCCCGGTCCGTCAGCGGCAGCACATAGGTCATGGCAATCACATTGGCCGGATGGGCATGATAAATCACCCGGGTCGCTCCGTTCGTCGCCGCCACCCGCACGGAATGGTTCATGAAGTGGCTCGGGAATTCACTGGTGGGCCTTCCGCCGTTCACCAGTCCCCATACGATGCGGTAGGAATCGCCCTTGTCGTTGATTTCCACGACGCACAGACAGTCCGCCGGATCCAGGCTCACGTTCCGGAAGTATTTCCCGCTCCCGGTGGCAATGAAGTATTCGCCTGCCAGGTTTTCTCCGGTCACGCCCATGCTCACCCAGGGCCTCGGGGTTTCGTCAAAGAAGGGCTTCATCTCCGCCACTTCCTCTTTTTTCAGCCGGTAGGTCAGGTTCCCGCCGTTCCGCTCATGCCATCCCTGCTGCCATCCGTCGTCACAAAACCGGATAAAGCCCTTCATGATATTGATATCCAGCATACCCATTTTTTTCTTTTCCTTTCCTTCTTTTCTGAAGATGCCCGCTGATGATTGATATTGTCCTGCCGTTCTCACCGGGTAATGATTTCAATCGGCACGTTGAAAATCTTCGCGACCTTGACCAGCGTATCCACATGCCGTCCGACCGCGGCGGCCATGTGATGCGTGGGTCCGGCTTCGCTCCACCGGTCGCAGAATTCCCGCGCGCTGATATTGAAGCGCATCCGCATGTTCGTATCTCCGAACATGAAGATCGGTCCTTCCTCGTTGACTCCTTCCGACGCGACGAACTTGAAATGCCCGTCCCGGTCCTGGGTGATGGCCAGGAAAGTAATCGGCGCATTTGTCGGCGGATAGAACTGGGTCAGGTACCCGCCGCCGGTCTTTCCGTGGAAAACGGGTACGATCTTCATCGTTGGCTTCCGGGCCTGGGAGATGTCCGCGTCGCCGCTGCCGCTGTGCCCGATGATGCAGATATCCTCATTGAAGTCGATGGAATACATTTCGGAAAGCTGGCCGGTGCCTGCGATGGTTTTCAGAATACCCATGGCCATGGCCACCTTGATATCCCCTTCCACGGCACAGGCGGTTCCCTGCTTGATCAGCATGGAGAAAGCCGGAATCAGCATGCTGTCCAGTTTCCCGGCAATACCCTGGGCGAACCCGTCATAGTGACTCGCCACGAAGCCCAGCTGCTCGTCCTTCACCCACTGTTCGAAGGCCACCACATATTTCGCCATATCCCACACAGTCTCCACCGTGGCTCCGCCCTCGATGTCGAATGTTTCCAGAATCTCCTCCGCCTTCGCCCGGATGGCGGCTTCATCTGTGATCGTGTCGGCGATCGCCCACATCTTCTCCCAGTCAAACTGCTTCGTGTACAGCCACATCCGGTGGTAAAGGTTGGTCTCGTCGATGTACAGATCCATCATGCCCGGATAGGGCCGGCCGATCTGGGCGATATTCGTGTTCCGGAACCGGCGGCGCACCTGAGCCGCCCGGCACCAGTCCTCGATCTGTGCCTGAAGGTTCTCATCTCCGCCTTCTTCCACCCCGGTAATGACCGCGTGCCGCTTGCCGGCACGTTCCAGATCCGCCACCATCTCGCCCACCGCGCCGCAGGCGTACAGCTCGCCCAGCCAGGTCGGGGTATCCGTCGTGGCATAATCCGGCGCTTTCTTCTTCTGAACATTCACCAGAACCACCGGCACATCCAGGTCGCGCACCGCCGGCAGCATGTTGTAGCTCGTGGCATAGGTCAGCAGCTGCAGGATGACCAGATCCACGTCTGCGGTCCGGAATTTGTCTCCCGCGGCCATGGCCAGCTCCTTTGTGGTCACGATGCCGCCGTCAATCAGTTCCACGCTGTCCGGTATCCGTTTTTTGAATGTTTCGTACTGGCCCCGGAATTCAGGAACCAGCGTTGGAAACTGCGGCAGATAGGCGCCCAGCGCAATGGCAAATACGCCCACCCGGGCCTGGGTATTCACGAGCATGATCATTTCCTCCTTCTGTCTTTGGGTTTGTTTTGTTATTCTTCTGTTTTCATCTGGATGCGCAGATTGCCCAGCGCCGTTGCTTCAATGGGAAGCGCGATCACCCTCTTCCCGGTTGCTTCCTCCGTCAGCCGGTTCAGGAACGCGTTCTTCGCGCCTCCGCCGACGATGTACAGGCTGGAATACCGCTTTCCGGTGTTTCGCTCCAGCTCCTCGATGGCCTGCCGGTATCCCTGCGCCAGGCTTCGGTAAGCGCACCGGAAATAGCCGCCGGTGCATTTCGGCGGGTGAGGCAGCTTTGCGTCAAACGCCGCCTTCATGCTTTCCGGCGCCAGGAAAATTTCATCGTTCACGTCCACCAGGTGGTCGAAATGCTTTTCCTCCGCCTCCGCGGTGATTTCATCCCAGGGCTTCTCCGGGCAGAGCTCCGCCCGCAGCCGGTTCACCAGCCACATGCCCATCAGGTTTTTCTGGTAGCGGTTGTATCCGACGCCGCCCTCGTTGCTGTAGTTGGCCGCCTGGCTGCCTTCATCCGTAATCGGTTTCGGGGTTTTGACACCCAGCAGGCTCCATGTGCCGGAAGAGATATACAGCTCGTTTCCGTGCATGAGAATGCCCTCCACGGCGCTGCCGGTGTCGTGGGTGGCGCAGAGGACGACCTTCATGCCCTCGTATTCCCCGAGGATTTCCCCCGGCTGACGCAGCTTCGGGAACAGGTGCTCCGGCATTCCCAGGGCGGAGATGATTTCCCTGTCGTATTCGCCGGTCTCCGCATTCACCATCCCGCCGGTCGTGGCGTTGGTGTATTCATGCGCTTTCTCCCCGCACAGCTTGTACATCAGCCAGCACGGGATCATCAGGAAGTCCGTCACGCCCTCCAGCCGCCCCGCGCGTTGATCCGCCGCCAGCTGATACAGGGTATTGAAGGGCTGAAACTGGATGCCCGTGCGCCGGTACAGAGTGGAGAAGGGAATCCTGGCATGCACCTCGGGGATGACGTCTTCTGTCCGGCTGTCCCGGTAGGCATAGGCCGGAAGCACCTCCTCGTCTCCTTTCATCAGTACATAGTCCACCCCCCAGGTATCGATGGAGAGGCTTCCGATATCCGGATACCGCTCCCTGGCCTGCCGGATTCCCTCCCGGACGTGCCCCAGCAGCGCCTGGATATCCCATATGAGATGTCCGTCCTGTTCATTGACTCCGTTGGGAAAACGGTAAACCTCCTCTGTTTTCAGCTGCCCGTCCTCCATCCATCCGGCGATATGCCGTCCGGAGGAGGCTCCGATGTCGATGGCCAGGTATCGGTTCATGTGTTTCTTTCCTTCCGTATGTGGTAGGTAAACGGCATTTTTGGAACAAATCCATTATATCGGTTTTTGTTTCGGGATGCAATGTAAAAAACCGGGGGAGGCCCCGGTTTTGAATAAAAACCTGTTGCTTATTCGTAGGAAACCACGGTGTACTGGTCTCCGATCACCAGGAAGGTTTTCCCGCGCTGCAGGTGGATCTCCTGACCGTCCTCGTCCAGCAGCACCAGGCGTCCCAGCCGGCCCCTCCGGTACCAGGCGCCGGTGATATGCTTCCCGTTCATGAAGAAATCCGCCTGCCCGTTGTACCGCAGATGATCTTCATACCAGGGATATTCCCAGATCCAGTTGAGCTTGCTCCGCATCACGATGACGTTGGCAAAGGCAATCGGCTCTTCGGTATTCCGGTCCCGGTACAGTCCGGTGCTGGAGTCGCGGAAATATCCTTTTCCTTCCTCATAGGTGAAGGTGCCCGCGCTGGAATCGCTGGGTTCGAGGGTTTCCTCACTCCCGTAGAAGTCCATCCTGATTTTCGCGGCGTCATCTCCCCGGGTCTCCGGCTCGTCCGCGAACAGGAAGAACCGCTTCTTGAATTTCATGCTGCTCTTCTTGATGAAGTATTCATGGATTTCCTTGATGTGGGCGCTCAGGTTCTGGGGCTCCGGCAGGAAGTCCACCCGTTCCCTGTATTTTTTCCCCAGCAGATCGAAATGCCGGATCGGTTTGTTGAATTCCCATTCCTCGATCCAGCCGCCCACCATGATGTCCCATTCGATGTTCGGCGGATATCCCGCATAGACGAATGCGGAATCAAACATGGCCGCGATGGGCAGCATGGTCATCCGGGCGGAACGGGCTCCGCCCGCCTGCTCGGGGTATTCGTTTCCGTAGATGGCCATCATCCGGGTGTCCCCGCTGGGCCGCAGCGGCACCTGCACAATCCAGTCCGCCTCGGCCACGCCCCAGTGCGGAAATACTTCCGGGGAATCGTCCAGAATCAGCGCAATGGGCGTATAGGGCTCCTCACCCATGGGCAGCCCCGTCAGGGGATCAATTCCATCCGCTTCCGGATTCAGCTTCGGAAAGGCTTCCGTGACGGCCGGATCCAGTTGCAGTTCCATATTCGGTTCAATCACGGTCGGATCTGCCGCGGCCAGCGGAATCATGCCCACGGCCATCGCCAGGATCAGCAGCCAGGCTCCCAGTTTTTTCATGCTGTTATTCCTCCCTTTTCCCGGGGTCGCGGACTTTCCCTCCAAGCCGGAAAGGAAAGCCATGTAGTCGATACTCGATTAATTTTATCACACTTCTGTAAAAAAATCAAAACAAATTATGATACAAATGTCCGGCCTTCCCGCAGGGCTACCCAAACGCCCATTTTCATGGTAAAATGCAGATACCAATGGAATAACTCCCGAAGGAGGAGTCTGCCTTGAAACTTACTTTCCTCGGCGCAAACCACGAAGTCACCGGAAGCCGCACCCTGCTGGAATGGAATGAAGGCCGTTATCTTCTGGTGGATGACGGCATGATCCAGGGGGATAATGACTATGAATGCGCGGAGTGTCCCGTCTCCCCGTCGCAGATTGAATATGTGCTCCTGACTCACGCCCATATCGATCACTCGGGCATGCTTCCCCTGCTGGTCCGTCAGGGGTTCCGGGGAAAGATCTACGCCACCGCGGAAACAGCGAACCTCTGCGCCATCATGCTGGCCGACAGTGCATCCATCCAGGAGAAGGATGCGGAATATGAGACAAAGAAGAATCTTCGGGTCGGGAAGGAAGCGGTCGAACCGCTTTATACGGCCGAAGACGCTGAAAAAGCCATGCGGCTCTTCCGCCCCTGTTCCTATGGGGAAATCATCCAGGTGGATGAAGGTCTGTCCGTCCGCTTTACCGATGCCGGCCATCTTCTGGGCTCCGCCGCGGTCGAATGCTTCCTTTCGGAGCAGGGTCAGCAGGTGACCATGGTATTCAGCGGCGATGTGGGAAACACGGACCAGCCCATCATCAAAGATCCCTGCCCGGTCGCCGGCGCGGACTATGTGATGATCGAATCCACCTACGGCAGCCGCCTCCACGACCGCTCCACCAATCCGGTTCCGATGCTCACGGAAGTTTTGCGGAAGACCTTTGCCCGCGGGGGGACGGTAATTATTCCCTCCTTCGCGGTCGGCCGGACCCAGGAGCTGCTGTATTTCTTCCGGGAGATCAAAATGCGGAATCTGCTGCCGGAGTTTCCCACGTTCCCGGTCTATGTGGATTCACCGCTCTCCAATGAGGCTACCGCCATTTTCCTCCAGTGCGGCATGGACTGTCTGGACGAGGAAGCCCTGTCCATTATGCGGGAGGGGGAAAACCCGATCTGGTTTGACGGGCTGCAGACGATCGTCTCCGCTGAGGAATCCAAGGCGCTGAATCAGAATTCCGAGCCGAAGGTGATCATCGCCTCCGGCGGCATGTGCGAGGGGGGCCGGATCCGGCATCACCTGAAGCATAATATCTGGAATGCCGCCAATACGCTCCTCTTCGTCGGCTATCAGGCAAACGGTACCCTGGGCCGGATCATCTACGACGGCGCGAAGCACGTGAAGATCCTCGGGGAGGAGATTGAGGTGAAGGCCGAAATTGATCTGCTGAACGGCGTCTCCGGCCATGCGGATCAGGCGGGTCTGCTGCGCTGGCTGGAAGCCATGGAACGGAAACCCGCCCGGGTCTTCGTGAATCATGGGGATGACGAAAACTGCGAATGCCTTTCCGGCCTGATTGCGGACCGTCTGGGCCTTCCTGCGGACGCGCCGTTCTCCGGCTCCTCCTTTGATCTGCTCAGGGGAGAATGGATCCGCCTGGCCATGCCGGTTCTGAAGGCCGGGAAGAAAGCCGCCGCGGAGCCAAAAAAGCGTCCGTCGGAAAACCAGGATTATCAGCAGCTCCTCGCCTCTGCCGAAGCGCTCCTCACCTACGCCCGCTCCCTGGAGGGGCATGCCAACGGCGATCTGCGGAAGCTGAAGAAGAAAATTGATGCCCTGATGCAGTGAAGAAATGCAAGTACCCCTCTTCCGTACGGAAGAGGGGCTTTTTTATTGGTTCTGCTGGATTGGCTTTTCACTGCTGGGGCTTACTGCCACGGCACGTATTCACGCTGCACCAGTGTCATATGCTCATTCTCATCGAAGCTGACCCGCGTATTGTCGCTCGCAAACCCGGGATCCTCCGGATTTTTCTCGCCGCGCAGCATCGCGATGAATTCCGCGGCTGTATGGGTCGTGGTCTCTTCCAGCATCTCGCCGGTTGCCGGATCGATGTCATCCAGGAAGACCAGGTTCTCCGGCACTTCCAGCCGCATCTCGGCCATATCCTCGAGGTATTCCGCCTCGTAAAGATAGATATGTACGCGATCCCCGTACTGCCGCAGGCTCACGTCGTCATTGATCATGATCCATCCGTCTTCGTCCTTCTCAAGGGTCTCGATATGGATGCTCTGATCGCCCAGCTCCAGGGTATCCCCCACCTTCAGGGCCGCCGCCTCTTCGGGGGTCATGGTCACGGTATGACGCAGCACGGCACGCAGGGTATTCGTCTCCGGATCATAGTCGCTCAGGTTGGCAATGTAGCTCAGCCCGGCCACGGAGGGATGGCTCATCATCGCCGCTTCGTTCACCGGCACGAAGTCCAGATCCGTCAGGAAGTCAATGCACATCCGCATCTGTTCCTCCGTCAGGGTCTTGTCCGCAGCGGTCTGGGAAGGCACCATCGCGAACTCGATGAAGTATCCCTTGTATATGCTCAGGAAATCGATATAGTGGAAGGAACCTTCCAGCTGTATGGCAATCAGCAGCCGGGTCCCCAGTCCCGTATCGCCGTAGGTGATCTCCACGGTGGGATCAACGTCCGTAAACGTTTTTTCCAGCAGCGCAAAAGTTTCTTCGTCCAGATCGTTCATCCGGTCCACGTCGGAGTAGGTTTCGTCAAAGGCCACGGACAGCTGCATCACCGGGTTTTCCGGCACGTCTGAAACCAGCACCGCCAGGATCTGTTCCCGGGTCATCTTGATCGGCTGGATCCGATACCCCTCCGGCAGGCCGCACTGCAGGTTGAAAGCACCGTTAATGCTGATGGTGCCCAGACTGAGCTTTCCGTTTTCCTCCGCCGCCACGGCTCCGCAGCATCCCAGCAGCAGCGCCAGGCTCATGATAATTGCAATGATTTTTTTCATTTTGCCGGTCTCCTTCCTGTGCTCCGTTTCTTATTCAGACACAAACTGTTTGCTGATGAAGCCCACGTCTCCGGTATCCTGGTCTTCAACCTGGAACCAGTTTGTGGTCTCCTTGATGACCAGCAGCTGGGAATTCGCCGGATAGGTGGCGATCAGAGACGCGCTCTTGCTGGGAGCCCAGCGCAGGTTGACCCATCCGCTGGCCCGGGTCGGCCGGACAGTGACCTTGAAGGGCGTCACCTTTTTCGCACTGGCGAATTCCGCGTTGATTTCCGC
Organism: Clostridia bacterium; assembly: GCA_017433675.1. Lineage (GTDB taxonomy): Bacteria > Bacillota > Clostridia > Christensenellales > Aristaeellaceae > Aristaeella. The sequence continues at coordinate 24,091 of JAFRGU010000004.1, read as the reverse complement.
CAGGGTGTCCTCAACCGGGGGCTCGCTGGTGACCGCCGCGGTGGTGTCGGTCTTCTTGGGCCGGGGAGCCGGCTTGTTCTTGACCAGGAAGCGGCTGGAGATATAGCAGGCATAGGTTCCCTTGCCGACGCCGGGCATATCGTAATCATAGTCAATCAGCGCCCAGCCGTTTCCGCCATCCTTGTAGTAGCAGTAGATCCGATCGCCGTATTTCAGGTGGCCGACCACCTTGCCGCCGGGCGTGTCCCGCACGTTCAGGGTTTTCCCGTTTTCTGTGTAAACATAGTAGTATCCGGCGCTCTCGGACGGCGAATCGTCATACGCAAAGGCGGCGGTCATCAGCCCCGTCATGGCCAGCAGCACTGCCAGCGCCAGGCAAACAAACTTTTTCATGAAATCTCGACCTCCTTATTCTCGTCAAATGTGCACCGGGCATTTCTTCGTGGGCTGGTATTTCTTCCGGATCGTCTTCACCCAGTCGCCGTCGATCTGGTACTGGGTGACCCGCACCTCATATGTGCTGACCGTCAGGCTGTCCGGCAGTTTGAAGTCCACGTACTTCCAGTCCTTTTCCCTCGTGGACGCGCCGGGCGACAGCGTCTTCCGGTAGGTCATCCTGAAGGTGCAGCTGCCGTCCTTGCTGTTGCAGGGCACCTGATTTCCGTCCGCGTCGTATACCGTAACCTCGGCCGTGATGCTGGTGATCCGCAGATCGCTGACGTTTTTCACCGTCAGGATCTGGTCCGCGCCCTCCACATGGGCTTCGGTCAGCTTCAGCGCGTGATCCCAGTCTCCGATCCGGACGCGGATGGAGGTCTGGAAACCGCCTTCCTCCGTCGTTCCGGTCACGGTGGTGTCCCCGTTGCTGACGCCGGTGATCTTAACCCGGTTCCCCTGTTTCTTGACGCTTGCCACCGTGGCGACGGAGGGATCCGCGCTCTCCCAGGTCATGTTCTTGTTGCTGGCGTCCTTCGGCTCCAGCTCCGCTCCTGTGGTGGCGGTCTCGCCCCGGCTGATATAGGCGGTATTCCGCTTCATATGGACGCCTTCCACATGCTGCAGAATTCTGACCTTCACCCGGGCGCGGCGGTTCGTACCGTCCGTGGTCATGGCATTGACGAAGGTCTCGCCGGCCTTCAGGCCGGTGACCGTTCCGTCCGCGTTCACCTGCAGGATCTTCTTGTTCCCGCTGGTGAAATCCAGCTTCTGGTTGCTGGCGTCGGCCGGTTCGATCACCCAGCTCAGCTGGCCGCTCTCTCCGGCATAGATGACCGGCGCGTCGTTGAATTTGACGCTCTTCACCGGCTGCAGCACGTGGACGGTCGCCTTCGCCTGCACCTCGCCGTTGCTCAGGCTGGTGCAGATGATCTCGCAGTCGCCCAGCGCCACGCCGGAGACCCGGCCCTGATTGTTGACCTTCGCGATGCGCTCGTCGGAGGAGGACCAGATCACCTTTTTATCGTCCGCGTCCTTCGGCAGCACGGTCGCCTTCAGCACCGTGTTCTTCCCGGCGGCCACGCTCATTTCCGGCTTGTCCAGCGTGATCTCCGTCACGCTCTGGGTCACCTTGATGCTGATATTGGCCCGGATGTTGCTCCCGTCCTTCGCCATCGTCACGATGCGCGCGGTTCCCCGCTTCACGCCGGTCACGTTCCCGTTTTCGTCCACGGTGGCCAGCTTCTCGTCGGCGCTGCTCCAGGTGACCTCCCGGATGGAAGCGTCCGCCGGCTCGATCGCCGCGCTGAGAGAAATTGTTTCACCGACGGCCACGGTCTTCACCGGAGCGGTCACGCTCATGCGGCTCACCGGCTTCACCACCAGCACCCGGTACTTGACCTGGGCTTCAGGATCCGCGACGCTGGCCACGGTCACGACGGTTTCCCCGGCATTCAGCCCCGTGATCCGGTTTCCGCCCACGCGGATCACGGTATCATCCTCTGCCGTCAGGATCACCTTCTTGTTCTTCACGCTCTTCGGCATCACGGTTGCCTTCAGGTCCAGGCTCTTCCTGACCGGAAGCACCAGCACCGGCAGCCCTTCTGCCTCTCCGCCGGCCTTCAGCAGCCCGGCGATCGCGGGATCCGCGGCGTCATGCAGCGGCAGCTTCGCCGTGTTGACCTCCAGCGTCACTTTGTCTCCCTCTGCCATTCCCGGCAGGCTCAGGCAGAGTACTGCCAGAATCAGCATCAGGGAAACCAGCACTTTTTTCATGTTCCTTCAGCCTCCTTGTGTCCGTTCTTCCGTTTGAGCCCCGGTGTCGGCAGGAATATTCCGGACAGGATCCGTTCATGCCATCCGTTCCCGCAGCAGCATCAGTGCGTTCTGGTGCCGCAGCTTCACCGCGCCGTAGCTCAGCCCCATCATCTCGGCGATCTCCGTCAGGGGCTTTCCATCGTAGTACCGCAGCACCACGATATCCCGCAGCTGTTCGGGCAGCCGCTGCAGCGCTGCAGCCAGTTCGCTCAGCGTTTCATTCGTCAGCAGGCTTTCGTCCAGCTCCGTGTCGTCCTTCAGATTCTCATCCAGCTCCTCGGTGGGACGCTTCTTCCGGTAGTGGTCGATCAGCGTATTTCGGGTGATGGAAAAAACCCACGTCCCGACGGCCGCCTTGGTCTGATCGTAGTCGTCGATCTTCCGCATGACCTTCTCGAACACTTCCGAGCAGATGTCCTCCGCCTCGGCCGTGCTATGAATTCTGGCTCGGAGATACCCCATCACCTTGCCCGAGTAGGTCGCGTAGATGCGTTCCATTTCGAGTGAGTTCATCGTTTTTCTCCTCGTAGGGTGAACCCGCCGCTGCCACGTAATCCAGCTCGTCCATTGTCAGCTCACGCACCCTGCCGTTTTTTTTCCCGATGCCGTAGCGCGCGTGGGTTGCGTCGATGATCCGCTGCAGATCGTTGTTCCCCTCAAACTTCTGATAATCAAACAGTGCCTTCAGTCTGCTTTCCATGGTGTTTTGCCTCATTCCCTTCCGCGTCTTTCACGCATTCTTACATACAGGTTTCTGTGTTCCTGTACATGTTGATACGGGAATCAAAGACGTTTTGGCTATTGCTTTTTCAGGTTTTTCAGATTTTTTTGTTCCTTTTTCCGGACTCCGCTCCGCTATCCTCTGGCAGCCGGGTCCTTCCGCCCGCCGGGCGGTGGTTTCCTCAGGTCTGAATGGTCAGCATCTCCTCCAGCGTTCCGTCGTCCGGAAAAACCATCATCTCCCGGGCCTGCAAAGCCACCTCCTGTCCCGTTTTCATTTCTCCGTACAGATATCCGCCGGTGATGACCCGTACCCTCGTTTCCCCGATCCGCACCCGGCAGTCGTTGACATCTCCGAGATAGTACTGGGTTTCCAGCTGGCCTTTCAGACCTCCCTCCGCTGAAAAACAGAAGTTTTCCGGCCGGATGGCGGCCAGCACCTTCCCGGTGAGCGTCCCGTTCCAGGGCAGGCTCTGACCGCCCATCTTCGGAAAAACGATCCGTCCGTTCCCGGCCTCTCCCCGGAAGAAGTCCACCTTCCCCAGAAAATCGGCCACAAAAGGATTCGACGGCCGGTTGTAAATTTCCTGCGGCGTCCCCTCCTGCTGAACCGCGCCTCGGTTGATCACGAAGATCCGGTCGCTCATGGCCATGGCTTCGGTCTGGTCATGGGTCACGTAAACCACCGTGATGCCCGTCCGCTTCTGAATCTCCTTGATCTCGAAGCGCATCGTCTCCCGCAGCTTGGCGTCCAGATTGCTCAGCGGCTCGTCCAGCAGCAGCAGCTTCGGCTCCGCCACCAGGGCCCGGGCCAGCGCCACCCGCTGCTGCTGTCCGCCGCTCATCTGATTGGGCAGCCGCTCCGCGTAGGGGGTCAGATGGACGATTTCCAGGACCCGCTCCACCGCCTCCCGGATCTGTTCCTTGCTTTTTTTCTGGATCCGCAGCGGATACGCTACGTTTTCGAAAACGTTCATATGGGGCCATACGGCGTAGCTCTGGAAGACCATCCCCACGCCCCGCTTTTCCGGCGGTACGAAGGTTTTCCCGCCGGAAACCAGCTGTTCGTCGATGTACAGCTCTCCGGAGCTGGGCTTCTCGAATCCCGCGATCATGCGCAGCATGGTCGTTTTTCCGCATCCCGAAGGACCGAGCAGGGTAATGAACTCCCCGTCCCCGAACACGGCGTCGAAGTCCTTCAGCACCGTATTCTCTCCGAAACACTTCGTCACATGCCGGATCGTTACCGTCGCCATCCCTTACGTCCTTTCATCCTGAGGTTTTATATCGAAAACTCTCCTTTGGTCAGCCTGTTCAGCACGAAATTCAGCCCGATCACGATCAGCAGAATCCCGAAGGCCATCGCGCAGCTCATGGGCTGGCTCGTAAACGTCCAGTATTCATACAACTGGTATCCGATCGTCTTCGTCGTGCTGGAATACAGCAGCGTCGTCATCGACAGCTCGTAAAAGCTGGGAATGAAGATCAGGAACCACCCCGCCGCGATGGAGGGAAAGATCAGCGGCCCCGTAATCCGGAACATTGTCCGCAGCCAGCTGGCCCCGCTCACCTGGCTGCATTCCTCCAGCGATACATGGATCTGGCTCATCGCCGATACCACCGTCCGCATCCCCATCATCAGGTACTTGATCAGGTAGGCAATAATCAGGATGTAAGCCGTGTTGTAGATGTTGACCCCGAAATTCCCCCGCATGGTCATGATCAGCCCCAGCGCGATGACCACAGAGGGCGTCCCGCTCCCCAGAGTGATCAGGAAGTTGGGGATTGTCCGTCCCCGGATCCGGGTCCGCTGCAGCAGATAGCTCATCACGCAGGCGATGATCAGTCCCACGGTCGCCGCCACCGCCGCAAAAATCAGGCTGTTCTTCAGGCAGCTGATCGTCTCTCCCCGGGAGAAGATGGATGTCCAGTTCGCGGTCGTGAAGTTGCCTTCAGCCAGCATGCTCTTGCCGATGTCGATCTTGAAGCTTGTTGTCAGGATCGTGGCAAAAGGCAGCAGAACCATGATTCCCGCGAACAGGCTCACCAGAATCGTCAGCGGTGTCCGCCATCCCCGCAGGTCCACGATGGCCGGCTGTACGGATTTCCCGCTCACCGTGATGTACTGCTTTTTCGCCAGCACCACGTCGCTCAGGAACAGGATCCCCAGCGCCACAACCATCAGGAAGATCGCCAGTCCGGTGGCGTCGTTCAGGCCCTGCTGACCCAGCGCCACATATTCGACGATCCGGGTTGTCACGGTGTTCACATTGCCCGGCGTCCCGATGATGCTCGGGATGCCGTAGCAGCTCGCCGCGCTGATGAACACCAGCAGCGCGCCTGCGATCAGGGAGGGAGTCATCATCGGCAGCGTCACGGTGAAGATCGTTTTCACCGGCGTAGCGCCGCTGATCCGGCTCGCTTCCTCGAGGGAGGGATCCATCTTCTCCATGGCCCGGCTGATCGTAATGAAAGCGTAGGGATAGTAGAAGGTGGTCAGCACCCAGATCATGCCCGGCACGGTATATACGTTCAGCGGCCCGGGCGTGTCGCTCAGATGGAAAATCACCCGCAGCCACTGGTTGATGGTCCCGACATTCGGGTTCATCAGCCGCAGCCACGCCATCGCCCCCACGTAGGGAGGCACCATGTAGGTCAGTACAAACAGGGCCCGGAAAAACTTCTTGCCGTACAGGTTCGTCCTTCCGACCAGCCAGGCCAGGGGGAAGGCGATCAGGGTGCCCAGAATCATCGTCGCGAAGGAGGCGATCAGCGTATTCTTCAGTGCCTCCCAGTTCAGCGGATAGCTGAACAGCCGTTCAACGGTCGTCAAGCTGAATTCCCCTTCCGGCCAGAAAGCCCGGATGACCATGTAGATCACCGGAAGCACCTGGAAAACCAGCAGGAAATCCACGATCCCCAGGATCATGATCCACTTGAAGTCCATCCGCCAGTTCCGTTCCGCCCGCATCAGCAACGCCAGCACAAGCGTGTCCAGCATTAGCAGAACCCCGATGAGAATCACTGTCCGGCTGTTCCCGATGATGATCTGCCTGATCCAGTTGATTTCGCCCCCGGCAATCATCCGGAAGGCGGTCCGCTGCAGTTCCTTTCCGCGGACGCTCTTCTTCAGCTGGTTCACATGCTCGGTATATTCCGCGTTCCCGGCGCTCTGGCTGGTAACGATCAGCTGCGCCAGCATCTCCCGGCGCTCCGGCCCCGTCAGCCCGCCTGCCGCAGCTTCAGCCTCCGCGGGCAGTCCCAGGCTTTCATCCCCCATGCTGCGGATCAGCGCCTGCCGGAAGGCTTTTCCGTTCTCCGCACTCATCCCGCTGATGCTTTTCTTCACGGCGCTGGGAACCTTCGGCCCGTTGAGGGTTTCCTGGAGGTACAGCAGCTTCCATGTAGTGCTTTTTTTCTGGTTCCCCGCTCCGTTTAGGATCTCTGTCAGGTTCTCTTTCGATCCCTTCCATGCCTCCTGCAGCAGGGCCTCCGCCGCCGAGTCCGCCGCGGTGTTTTCCGCTCCGCTCAGTTCGGCGAGCTCCGTTTCCAGGCTTCCCCAGGCTTCCGCCACGTCCGCGCTCAGCGCGTAGATCGCCTGGTATCCGTTTTCGGATCCAAAACCGGATTCTGCCAGTTCCTTCTGTCCCTGGATCCCGGCCAGCACCATCGCCAGCCCCGCCAGGAAACATAAAGCCAGCCCGATTTTGGTCCGTTTCATTGTTCCTCTGTCCCTTTCGACTTTCTCTCTCTCAACTGCCACTATGTCCGCTCGTTGCATGAAGCGGCAGGGACGGTTTTTTTCGTTTCAGCGCAGCTGAAGGGAAAAGAACCGTCCCTGTCCGTTTCACCCGGGGCAAAATACCCGACCTAGGGCGACCAACGCCTCACTGTGTAACCTTCAAAGTCCACAGATTGTTGATACTCTCCCGCTCGCGGTAAGCCTTCTCCCAGTCAACCCCCAGATCCTTCTGGATCAGCTCGTTCGTATCCACGCTCTTGTAAGGCACCTCGGTCATCTCCGCCAGCGTGCTGTGCATGTATCCCTTCAGCACCATTTCCTGCCCGGCCGGGCTCAGCAGCCACTGCGCCACCGCTTCAGCCGCCTCGGTATTGACGTTTTTGCTGTACTCCTCCGCCACGATCATCACCGTGCTCGGAATCAGCACCACGCCATCCTCGGGATAGATGACCTCCAGGTTGGTCACCGGGTTGCCCTTTGCTTCCTCGTCATGCAGATACTTCAGGATGCTCTCTTCGAGAATCATGATGGCTGCGCACTCGCCGCTCTGCAGCTTCGCGATGGCGGTGCTTCCGCTTTCCCGCATCACCTTGTTCTCACCCAGCTTGTCCAGGTATTCCTCGCCGTATTTTCCCAGCAGGCTCACCACTGCCGCGTAGGCTGTTCCGCTGGTCATCGGATCGCCCATGGAAATATATCCCTTCAGCGCCGGATCATAGGCGAAATCGTGGAAACTCTTCGGAATGGTGATTCCCTTCGCTGCCCATTCATCCACCATCTCCGGATTATATGCCAGCACCATGTTACACACCCGCACCGGATACCAGTATCCTTCCTCGTCATAGGGGAACCGCAGCAGGGTATCAGCGTTTTCCACCTCAAACTGATGCAGATATCCGTATTCCTTCAGTTCCAGGCTGAAGCTGGGCTCCGCCACCAGGAACATATCGCATCCCAGCGGCTGATCCCGTTTGTCCCCCATCTCGCCGTAGATTTTGGTAATCAGCTTTCCGCTCCCGCTCTGGAAGAAGAAGCTGCCGTCGATTCCGGGCTTCAGATTCGGAAACTCTTCCTTGATGGCCGCGTCCATCATATCCACGATTTCCGGATACATGGACGTGTAGATCACCAGTTCCCCCTCCACGTCCTCATTCACGGCCAGAGCGCCTGTACAGACCGATAAAAGCATCACCATTACAAGCAGCAGACTCATTCCCTTTTTCATTCCGTTTTCCCTCCTTTATATATATCCCGTCCGGATATCATACCTGCCGTATTATAGAACTTTCCGCCCTTTTATGCAATACCGTTTCACCTATCGCATATCCTCTGTTGAGATTCAAACAGGTTCATGAGATTCACCGTTTTGAATCTCAAACTTCCTTATTTTTCAATGCCTCCGCGTCGAGATTCAAAAAACCCGGTGAATCTCGAGGAACTGTCCAAATCTCTGATTTGGGTAACGCTTCCCGTATGCAGCCGTCCGCGCTTCAGCGCGGCTAACGGCGAGCCATCAAGGAACTGTCCAAATATGCAGAAAAGGAAAGAAAAAAGATCCGACAGCTTGAAATGCTTCGGATCCTGCTCCCCATCTGCTTCTGCGAGTATATAATATCATAGAGGGCTGACTCTAATCAAACTATAATCGACTCTAATGGAACTACATTCGCCTCTAAAAAACTGATCCTGAATTCATTTTCAGGGATAAGCAAAGTATTCAAAACAGTGTAATACGCCCGGTTTTACTTCCCATCCCTGTTTTCAGCGCCTTCATCAGCTTCCCTGTCCTGCTCCATCGCATGGCAATGCCATGTATTCTTTCTGTTTTATCCGCAATTCATAATCAGTTTCTGTACTTCTTCCAGTTTTGGCGGGTTCAGCGGCAGGGGGAAACGTGAAATAGCAACTGCGGAACAGGCGCTGGCAAAACGTACCAGATCCTCATCCTTCATACCTTGAAGCAGCCCGTATACACATCCGGCTTTGAACGTATCGCCTGCACCCAGCGTGCTTCTGACCGTAACAGAAAACGGCTTCATCCGGTGAATGGGTTCACCCTTCCGGGCATACAGCATATCCCCGCCACCCTGCGTCAGGATCGTCAGGCCACTCGTTTCCTGCTGCATCCGTTCCATGATGGCTTCCGGAGCCATCCCGGCATAATGCTCCGCCGTGCATTCCTTTGATATCACGTTCACGGCGGGCTGTTGATGCAGAATCGAATCATGCGGACTGTCTATGGTCACGAAAGGGACCTTGTGCCGGCTGCAAAGCTCCGCTGCCCGCAGGGATTCCTCCCCGAAATAGGGATCAATTGCCGCCGCTTTGCATCCGGAAATATCTTCTTCCTTCGGGATACTCCACCATCTTTCCCCGGATGAAAACAGCGTCTGAAATCGTCCCATGGGCGAGCGTACCAGCCCTGCAATCACCACATAGTCCATGACTCCTTTATCCTCTGTGAAACACAGGGAAGACAGATCCACGGATTTGTCCGCATAGAAGGCTTTCAGCATTGGTGCAACTTCCGTGCCGATCCAGGTACCATCCATCCGGACAGACGCTCCGAGTGATGCAAGGACGGTCGCCGCTGTGCCTGTTTCGCCGCCGGGCAGGAAATACTGCTCAGCAATTTCCGAGTACTCATCCGGCTGAAGAAACCCATCTCTCAGCAGGAAGGAATGGGTTCCCAGCACCTGACCGAAGAGGTAAACATCATGATTCTGCTTCATAATATGTGTCACTCCTGTGCCAATTTTCATTCTGGCTGTCACAGACGATATGCGTCTTACGGTTCATAGCACGTTCCTCCAGGGTTTCCGAGGCGCTCAAAAGCTCTCTGGCACCAGGTAAACATGGATGAGAAAGCTTGATCAAAATCATACCCGTCCGGCAGCTCGGCCATTTCCAAAACCAGCCGGTCTTCCTTCGCAACCGCTTCCTTCAGTTCTTTTTTGCAAAGGATAAAACAGCCGCTTTCCAGAAAGTGCAGATTCTGAATCAGGTAAAACACGCTCTTGCAGGTATGGCGAAATTTGGCTGCATTCCTGTCCCGGTCTGCATGAATATAGCGGTGACAAAGCTCGTGATACAGATTCCCCAGACTCAGTTTTACGTAGTTGATTTCATCTTCCCGTGCTGCGGGCGGCAGATAATCCGTCAAAGTGCCGATCAGGTCCTTTGTCGTATGGCGCAGCTGGCATACCTCCAGAGGATTCCAGCGTTCCATTTCTCCTTTCCCGCAGATGAAACCGCAGGATTTCTCGTAGAAGCCGATCTTTTCCAGGATCCCGCGGTATATTTTCATATCCTGAACAGAAAAACGGTCCAGGATTACCATGACGTCAATATCGCTGTTTTCATGGGCTTCACCGCGCAGATAGCTTCCCTGCAGCCCCATGTACAGCAATCGCTCTCCGAAAGCCGACTGGCAGCTCAGAATCAGATCAGCCAGATACTTGTTCAGATCAAACATCGTTACTTTTCTCCATAAACCATAATAAAGCGCCGGCTGAATGCCTCAATCTGTCTGATTGCTTTCTCTGTTCTCTCCGGCCTCCGGTCACACAGGTGGATCAGCACAGCTTTCCGGATTCTTTCCTTCGTGTCCTTTGCCATACGGGACCTCCGCAAACCATCAGGTGACCTTTCGTTCACCCATTGTAGTGATCAAATGATCACTTGTCAATCCATTTATTGAATTTTATATATCTATATCTTACATATTCTATGCTTTCACTCCGGTACCGCCAATCAGTGTGAACACTGAGCACTCGATTCTCCCATATCTGGAGTATGCCGTTTCTATCTCTATATAATCCATCCTTTCTGCCACGGCATTGAGCAATCAATAGTAACATGACCGTATGTACAGCATGCTTCTTTTTTAATCATCTTAAACCCGTTTCAACGGAAAAAGTAATCTGGTCACCGCTGTAGCTGATATTCAACTTCCCGTTCATTCTTTCTGACATTTCTCTGGCCATGGACAAACCGATTCCGAAGCCGGGTTTCGCTGACGAATGGGATTCGTCTTCCCGGTAAAAACGTTCGAAGAATCTGGAAGTATCCACCATTTTCCCTTTGGCATATGTATTGGAAACACTCAACTGTGCTCCTTTTCCTTTACGGGTAAGACGGACAGTGACGGTGCCGCCTTCGTCACAGTATTTGGTTGCATTATCCATCAGAATAGAAGCAATCTGCTGGAGTGTTCTTTTTTCTCCGTTCACATGAATGTTCTGTTCTATCTGGAATTCATATTTGCGCCCGGAGGACTCGATGATACTGCGGAAAGGATCTGCTGCTTCAATCGTCGTAGCTGTGAGATCAACATCTTCCATGACCTTCTCTTCCATTTCGTCCAGACGGGTCAGTGCGACCAGATTCTCAATCAGCAGTTGAAGTCTTTCTATCTGCCGGGCAGTGCTTTCTGTCCATTTATTTTTTCCGCTGATCGTCTCCGTCAGTTCATTATTGGCGGCGATTACGGCAAGCGGAGTTTTCAGCTCATGGCTGGCGTTTGTGATAAACCGCTTCTGCCGCTCATCATTTTCGATAAAGGGTTTGACCAGTTTCCGGGAAGTACGGCTCATGGCGATAATAAACAGAATCAGCACAGCAAACCAGAGCACAGCCATATAGGTAACAATCAATCGGGTCAGGCTGTAACGGCTGGTGCTGTCCGCAATGACCACCAGTGCGCTGCCGTCTTCCAGGATTTTACGCCCATAATGCATGATACGCGGCCCGATTCTGCCAAGCTGCCCGCTGTCTGTGTCTGATTCCATTGCTTTCTTAGCCAGACCGATGATCTCATTCTCGGAGAAACCAGCCATCATTTTGCTGACAATCTGGTTTGAATCCTCAGAAACGAGCACTGACACAAATCGTATCTCTCTGATCGATTCATCATTCAGAGCAAGGAAAGTTTTCTGTCGGGGTGCAAATTCGCCTCTCTCAGGCCTTTGTCCGTCGTTTTCCAGGATTCTTTCAATAAAGACCTCGGACTGACGGGTGACGGTGCCGGATGTGATCCAGAATATGATACCGATCACCAGTACGATAACGAGGAACAACACCAAAGCTGAGCCCCAGAGAAACCTCCGTTGTAATTTCCTGAACATATCAGATCTCCTTCAGCCGGAACGAATGCCCACGGTCTCCCGCAATAACCACGTTGGCCTGTATGGACTGAAGCTTGGCCCGCAGATAAGACACATACATCCAGACTGTATCCGTGTTTGCGGGTTCATCAATCCAGACGTCCTCCAGCAGTTCATCCGCACTCAGATCCCGGCCGGTATTGGCCATCAGGCAGCTGAGCAGGCGCACCTCTTTATGAGACAGACCGATCGTGTTCTGTGCCTGAATCTCAGCGGTTTCCGTATCCAGTTCCAGATTTCCGAAGGTCAGGGTCCGGGCATGGTAATCCCGCTTTCTTCTGCCAAGGGCACGCAGTCTTGCGCTCAGTTCCTCCATGGCAAAGGGTTTGATCAGATAATCATCCGCTCCTGCATCCAGGCCCTTTACACGGTCCGTAACCTCTCCTTTCGCAGTCAGAAAAAGCGCAGGTGTAGTGTTCCCGGTATCCCGGATCCTTCTCATGGCGGTGATCCCGTCCATTTCCGGCATCATCACATCCATGACAATCGTGTCATAGGAATCTGAACATGCTTTGGCAAGTGCTTCCCGGCCGTTTCCGACCGCGTCCACAAGATATCCCTGATATTCCAGGTAAGCTGAAACAACATCCCGCAGATCTGTTTCATCCTCCGCAAACAGTATTTTCATCCCCGCCTCCTTCACGTCCCGCGGATGATCCTCTTCAGTGTCTGCATTGACACGTCGCACGCTGCCAGCTCATTGGCGCACCGATGCAGCTCCTGTACGATCAGATCCTGATGATCGATGCTTTTTTTGTATTTCAGTTCATGTTCCAGCGCGGCCCAGGTATCCATTGCGATGGTTCTCAGCTGGATCTCTACGAGGTAATGTCCCGGTATATGTCCGTCAATATCCGGCTGGTCTGCTTCAACATCGAGTATCAGATGATAGCTGCGGTAGCCGTTTGGTTTCGCGTTTCGGATATAATCCTTTTCCCGGACGATGGTGCATCCCGGAAACGCCCTGATCCGTCGGGCTGTTTCGTACACATCGTCAATGAAAAGGCAGATAACCCGAATCCCGATGGCGTCATCAGCGGCTCGCAGCGCATGCCGGGCATCAGCTTCACATCCATACCTCCGGAGCTTTTCAGCCATACTTTCATCGCTTTTGATCCGACAGATCAGGTGCTCATACAGCTTCTCACCATGCAGTGATTCGTATTCCCTGCCGGATGCCTCAATCATTTCTCTCGTCTGTTCCATGACTGCTTTCATGGCATCCCGATACGGGCCATATAAATCAGGTTGCAGCAAGGGCTTGATCTCCTTATCATTCGGATTTTTCCAGTGCGTAGCCAACACTGCGCTTTGAAACGATTTTTGCCTGAGCATGATAAGTCTCCAGTTTTTTCCGGAGTTGGGAAATATGCACCCAGACGGTGTTGATCTCCACCTCCGCGCTGAACCCCCAAACCCGGTCCAGCAGAGTTTCAACAGAAAAATACATATTCGGGTTAAGAATCAGGAACTCCATCAGCTGAAATTCCCGCGGACTGAGCAAACAGATCTTTCCTCCGACTGTAAAGCAATGAAATTCGCGGTCCAGCTCCAGATCCGCGAAAATCAGATTTTTCGTCAGCCGCACGTGCCCCCGCCGTCCCAGCGCCGTGACCCGGAGCAGCAGCTCTTCCAGTGCGAATGGCTTGGTCAGATAATCGTCCGCGCCGGCATGAAACCCGTCAGACTTGTCTGAGAGTTCTCCCTTAGCGGTCATGAAAATGACAGGCACCGAACTGCCCGCGGCACGCAGTTCTTTCAGCACGGAAACACCGTCCATCCCGGGCATCATAATATCCAGAAGAATACAGTCATAAGGCCGGTCCAGTGCCTTGTCCAGCGCGTCAGATCCGTTATCTGCCCAGTCAACCTCATGGTGGTGGAGTGAAAGATAGGTCATAACCGCGTCCGCCAGTGCAGCTTCATCTTCAGCAAGCAATAATCGCATCGTCTGCATCCTCCCTAATGGATATCCTGCCTCATCTGTCGCTACTCTCCCTTTTTGTCTTAGATCCGGATCTGGACCGTCATTCCCAGAGGCAGCAGCTGATCCGTTTCGGGACGAATGCGTACAGTATACAGGTCGGACTCAGCGATAGCGCTGATTTCAGTCACGGTTCCAGCAAAGGGTTCTTCATCCGTCTGGCAGGCCAGTGTCAGCATGGCTTTATCTCCCACCCGGATCGCGGTAGCCGAAGTCTCATCCACCTGGATTTCCACACAGATGGCATCAGCGGGAGCAATCTCTCCGATGATCTGACCTTCGCTCACCATATTCCCGGCCTGCACGGAAACCAAGGTGACAATCCCGCCGTTCTCTGCCGTTTGCGTTCCTCCATCCAGTTCGAACAGAAGCTGTCCGCGTTCCACATAGTCCCCTTCCGAAACGCAAAGCCGGGTCATCTTTCCGGTTGCCTCATAGGCCTCCGTATCGCTGGTTAATACCGTGCCGATACCCAGGCGTTGACTGTTGGTAAAGTCCGCATCCCGGTAGATGTAGACCGTTTCGCCCACATACAGTTCACCGGCAAGAATCAGAGCCTGATACTCGCTGCCGTCGACTTCTGTAATCACGCCGGAAGCCCGGTGTGTACCATCCCGGGTGCACTTCATGTACACGGTCTCACCGCTGTGTATCAGGGTCGTTTCCACACTTTGATACGCTTTGTCCACAGTACAGTAAACCGTATAGCACTCCATCGGCATGACTTCAATCAGCGTACCGCTGACGCTGTCGTCCGGGTTCGCGCAGATCATCGTCACCGTACCTTCCTGGGTGGCAAAGAACTTTTCCGACCGAAGCGTAGCCACTGTCTCCGCCGCCTTCACCCGCTGTCCTGTCTGAACAGAGAGCGATTCGACGATGCCTGATACCGCGGCAGTGATGGGTACGGTGAATTGCGCGGCGGTTTTCCCTTCATAAATCTCCGCCCGGGCAGGCGCTGCCGCCATGAGCAGCGCCGCCGTAAGAATCAGTATTCTTTTGAACATTCCTATCATCTCATTTCACAGGTACAAGCATATGGGAATCATCAATGGAATACGCGCTGCCCGCGACAAGCACCTGGACACCGTCGCCGGAAATCTGATACTCATAGTCTGCTGATACGACACCGCTGGCGCACAGTGTGGCGTATACCGTCCCCTGATAGTCCTGCTCGGTCGAAATCTCGGTCTCCCCTGCCTCTGTCATCATGATGATTCCGGTAATGCCGCTGCGCGAAAGCGCCTTGAGCGTATACCCGTTCACAGTCCATATTTCTCCCGCCACTTCCGGTGTTAGGATAAGACTCTCATCTTCGACCGTTGCTGTGAAAGTATAATCTCCTTCATCCAGCTGAATCCCTGCACGGTCATGTATCCACAGCGTTGTCAGGCTCTCATCCGAAAATGACAGATTCACCGTACCGAAAGTCTCCATCGTTTTGCTGCCCGAAGCATGGGTGCTGGTCAGCGCTTTTCCCGCGGTAACACGAGGGGCCTGGACTCCCTGAGCCTCGCCGTTTCCGGACGGCCTGCCGCCTGGGCTCCTGCCCGGGCCACCTCCGCCTGGGCCTCCCTCGCCCGGGCCTTCCATTTCAGGTTCTCCTTCTCCGGGAACCGCTTCATCTTCAGTTCCTTCTTCTGTGCCTTCGGCATTGCCTTCTCCGCCTTCCACGTCATCTTCTTTGCCTTCGGCACCCTCGTCTTTGCCATCCCCGCCCTCGTCTTTGCCGTCGCCGCTGTCTGTATTTCCTTCGTTGTCTGCTGAAAAGGCGATGGAAAACGGATACTGTCCTGCTCCGACGGTGTTCCCTTCAGTAATGGCGTACACTTTGAAGATATAGCTGCCTTCGGAAAGGCTGCTGAGGGGCAGTGTATAGGAATCACCCGTCTGTGTCCCATCGTGCACTGCAGTGTTTTGCGCGCCGGTGATCTGAATATGGAACATATCGCATGCGTCCGAAAAAGACCAGGAAAAAGTAATGTCTGCGTTTTGTCCTTGCGGAATCACATATACGCCGTTCTGCAGTGCAGCGCCTTCCGACACGGCAGCTGCGATCTGAATCGTCACCTGTTCCGGATCTGGATCCGCGTTGGGATCAGGTTTCTGTTGCGGATCCTGATCCGGATCCGTTTCCGGATTCGGCTCCTGTCCCGAATCCGGGTTGGGTTCCTGATCAGCCCCGGATTCGGAAACCGGGTCGGAATCAGATCCCGTCTCGGAGTTGCTCCCGGTTTCCGGATCAGGCTCGGTCACCGGATCATCTTTGGATTCATCATCTGTTCCGGAATCGGAGCCCGAATCGGAATTGGTCCCGGTCTTCCCGTCGGAATCGGCCGCCGAAGTGTTTTGGGGTTCATCACCCGTTCCTGAATCGGAGCTCGAATCGGAATTGGTCCCGGTGTTCCCGTCGGAATCGGCCACCGAAGTGTCTTTGGGTTCATCACCCGTTCCTGAATCGGAGCCTGGATTGGAACTGGTTCCGGAGTTCCCGTCGGTCCCGGTCGCTGAGTCAGCTCTGGGCTCGGAGACCGGCTCGGAGTCGGACTTCGGTTCGATCCTGGATTCGGAAACCGGCTCAGGTTCCGGTTCAGTCACAGGTTCTGATATTTCTGTCTCCTGGGTACCGGTTACGGCTTCTCCATCCGGGCTCTCACCGCCGGCCGGAATAATTCCGGCCAGCGTCATCATGAAAGCTGCTGTAAGAAATAAGACCAGTAAGGACTGAATCCTCCGCGTCATTCGTCACACCTCCCTGTTCCATGCAAAAATGTGCTTTCTTTCCGGATAATCATTCCGCCCTGTCGTCGGAATCAGCATGCTCTGACGGATGGGAACGTTCAGCGTCACGCGCGTGTGTTCCTTCGTTGATATCCTCTTCTGCTGTCTCTGCTGTTTCTTTCTTTGCCGCTTCCTCTTCGTCCAGCGTAGTCACCACGGCACTCATGCCATAGCGTGTTTGCTCGTCCGGGGTAAAGTCAATATATACGGTGTAAGTAACGCTGTCTTCGTTCACGGATCCCATGGAATTGCCGTCCGCCATGGCGGAAATCATGGAAATGGTACCCGGATAGGTGACTTCCGCGTCCTGGTTCCACAGCAGTTCAATGTTTACCGGATCTCCGACAGCAATGGACGCGAGATTGGTTTCCGCGATCTGGGCTTCGATGCGCATGGCGCTGTCGGGATAGAGTACTGCGACGACGCTGTTTTTCTCGATGCTGCTTCCCTGCTGGGCGTTGACCTGGCTGATGATTCCGTCGATCCCCGCAGGGATATCCGCACCGGACATATACAGCCCGTCAAAGCTGCCGTCCAGCGTTTCGAACAGCAGCTCGCCGCGCGCGACGGTGTCTCCCGCCGAAACAGCAAAGGATACAATACTGCCGCTGCCGGTTATGGCTGTCGGATTGGAGCGGTGGAGTGTCCCGCGGCCAATTCTTCTGGAAGCAGCAGCGCTCTGTCCTCGGTAAATACTCACGGTCTCCCCGATCAGAAACTCACCGGAAGTCACCCGGACCGTATAGTCGGTTCCGTCGATGGATGTGACAACCCCTTGCCCTGTATGACTGCCGTCTGAGTAGCACTGGAGATAAACCTCTTCGCCCGCGTGGATGAATCGGGTCGACGTGGAGTTGTAGGCGTTATCGGTGGATGCAGAGATCGTATATACGCTCTCTCCCTCAAGATACATCACCGCGCCATACTTCTCCGCCACGGTCCCGGTATTGTCGCCGGGCTGACCAAACACGCCGGTGATGGTTCCCGCTTCCTCGGCATAGACCTTTGTCGTGGACAGTCGCAGAAGAACATCCTCTGCTCCGATTCTCTGACCCGATTCGCCGCTGACGGCAGCAACCGTGCCGCCAATCGGAGCGTATACTTCATGGGTTTCACTGGCCGTAACCGTGCCGCTGAATGTGATGCTGTCCGCCAGCGCACAGGAGAAAAGCTGCAGTGCAGCGCTTATCATAATTACAGAAAACCGTTTGAAATGGATCGACATGGGAAAACCTCCTTTTTTCAATGGATTGTGCGGGTCGGTTATACGGAACGAAGCGCGTCAATTGGGTTCAGTTTGCTGGCCTTTCGCGCCGGCGCCCAGCCAAACAGAATGCCTACCGCTGCCGAGAAGCCCGCTCCAAGCAATATGGCAAAAGTGGAAATTTCAAATCCCGTTCCCATCGCCTGTGAAAGAATCAGCGACAGCAGCAGCCCCAGTGCAATCCCTGCCGCGCCGCCGATGATGGAAAGCAGGAATGATTCGATCAGAAACTGTGTCTGGATCTGCCAGGGGATTGCACCCAGCGCTTTCTTCAGGCCGATCTCTGTCGTTCGCTCTGTCACTGTTGTAAGCATCATGTTCATGATGCCGATCCCGCCCACCACCAGCGCTATTGAAGCGATGCCCGCCAGCAGCGCAGAAACCATATTCAGCATGCTCGTCATGGTCTCTTCGATGGAGGACATGTCCATAATCTCGTAACAGTCTTCCTCATAGCTGAACATCTCGTCCAGTCTGGCTTCGAGCGGCTCGGTGGCTGTCTCGGAAGTCCATCCATCCGCGAGATATGCGGTGACAGACGTGACAACATTGACATTGTTCATCTTCATGGCCGTCGTATAGGGAATGAGGATATCTGGGCTTCCGCTCATCATGCCGCTGATGCTGGAATCGCCGTCCTCGTTCATCAGGCCGATCACCCGGAAGGGAATGCCGTCAATGTAGAGGCTCTCACCAATGGGATCAACGCCGTAGAAAAAATCCTTGACCATATCCGGGCTGATAATGCAGACAAATGTCATGCTGTCCTCGTCACTGATGTTGATCGTCCGTCCCCGCTTCATGAGGCTCTCATTCTGCTGAAAATAGTAGGCGTTTTTGCCTGAGACGGAAATCCTGGTTTCGTAGTTGCCGCCCCGGGAGACGCGGGATGACAGTGACACACTGGGCGTCACGCCATCGATCGCTTCCAGTTTTGTCAGCTCATTCAGATCCCCGGTCGTCAGTCCGCTTTTCAAATCGCTGCCGGAAACGGTCATAGTCAGCGTACCTGCGCCCATGCTGGAAAAGGAACTGGAAAGTGAGCCGGAAAAGCCGTTGACCGTAGTAATCAGCGCGATGACCGCCGCCACACCGATCAGAATGCCCAGTACTGTAAGAAATGAGCGCGCGCGATTACCGCGAATATTGGACAGAGACATCTTCACGCACTCACCCAGCATGATGGAAGCGCTTCGAATGGACTTAAGCATCGCTGACCGAACCCCCTTCCAGCAGTTCCCCATCGATAATGCGTACCACCCGGCGGGCATTCGCCGCAATATTCATGTCGTGGGTAATCATGATGATGGTGCGTCCCTCATCATTCAGTTCACGGAACAGGGTCATCACCTGTCTGCCGGTCTTCTGGTCCAGTGCACCGGTAGGTTCGTCGGCCAGCAGCAACGTCGGGTTGCCTGCCAGCGCCCGCGCAATGGCGACACGCTGCTGCTGGCCGCCGGAAAGCTGGCTGGGCATGTGTTCCATCCGGTCGGAGAGACCCACGCGTTCCAGCAGCTCACTCGCCCGCCTGCGGCGTTCCTTCGGACCGATGCCGGCGTAGATCATTGGCTGCTCTACGTTCTTCTGAGCCGTCAGCCGGGGCAGAAGCTGTGAATTCTGGAAAATGAAGCCAATCTCCACGCCTCTCAGCCGAGCCAGTTCAACTTCCGTCATATCATCAACGGATTGGCCGTGCAGTGTATATTGTCCTGATGTGGGGACATCCAAGCAGCCGATGATATTCATCAGGGTACTCTTTCCGCTGCCGGAGGGACCCAGTACGGAGAGATATTCTCCTTCTTCAATTTCCAGGTCAATATCCTTGAGAATGTGCGCCTGCTCCTCCCCCATCTGGTAATACTTGTTGATCTTCTTCATTCGGAAGAACGCACCGTTTTCAATCATGCCTTCCATGTCCCTCTCCTCCTCAACGGGAACCGCCGGGTGCGCTGCTTCCCCCGAAGCCGCCGCCTCCCGAACCGCCGGAGAATGATGTTCCGTTCCGGTAGCCTCCACCATTGCCTCCCTGTCTGTTGCCTCCCGGAGCACCCTGGGGCTGATTGAACTGCTGACCTCCGAACAGGCTGCTGAGCAGGTTGGTTGATCCGCTGTCCTTTACCTTTGTCTGCGCATAGACTGTGTCGTGATCCGACAGGCCTTCTGTGATCTCAATGTAATTACCATTGGATACGCCGGTGGCAACATATACCTGCTGCAGCTCGCCGGCCTCGTCCTTCATCCATACATAAGCCTTATTGGTTTCATCAAAGCTGACGGCGTCCACCTTCAGTATAACCGCATCCTGCGCTTCTTCCTGCGTGATGCTCACAGTCGCCTGCATTCCGGGCAGCACGCGCTCATCGTCCACATCCACGTTGGCCGTGGCAGTGTAATAGGCAACATTGCCGCTGGAAGCGGAAATACAGTCAATGGTGGCGACAGTAGTATCAAATTGCTTTTCCAGTGCCGTCACAGTCACAGTACACGCCTGCCCCACGCTGACATTGCTGATATCATATTCATCCACGCGGAAAGAGACGGTCATATGACTGAAATCCGCAATCTGTACAAGTTCTGTTCCCGCGGTGACCTCATCACCTTCGGCAACCTTCAGCCTGTTGACACGGCCATCAAAACCGGCTGTAATCGTCTCCCCGTTGGTCAGACGCACAAGCTTCTGGCTCTCCCGCACCGTTTCCCCGGCAGTGACGTAAAGCGTCCTGACTATGCTGGAAGAGGATGCCGAATAGGTGGCGCTGTCGATGAGGCTCAGATTACCGCTGAATGACAGCGCATTGGAAATACTTCCCCGGGTGGCGGTGTAGGTATCATAGGTAACCGTATACTCAGCCTTCATGGAGTTGTAACCGAAAAAACCGGCTCCCGTCAGCAGTAACGCGAAAATAATTGCAGTGATCACCCGCCGGAGAATCCGCCTTTTGGATTTTGCCCTGTCCTTCATTAATTCAACCGCCTTCCTGTCTTTGGCTGAACGATTTACTCGTTCTGCAGGCAATCATAGTATGGAAACCTAATGTGAACCTAAAGAACAGATGTAATGCTTTCGGTAAAGTTTACGGGGGTATGCCTACCGGAAACAGCGTGATCAGCTGGACAGGAACCGTTGTCCGGCTGAAAGATGCACCGGAGTGTTTGTTTTATAAACGCTTAATATGGAAGTTCCCTGGAAAACAACCTGACTATACATGCAAATGACTTTCATTCATCGTGATAACTGGAATCAGGCATGTGGATTTTGAGTATAAAAAAAGCGGGGAAGTGATGCCCCACCGGTTTTTCAGGCTGACTATTTCCGAGAGTTGTATTTTGCATGATGATCCATATTAGGGTTTAGCTCAATGACAATGATTCATGTGCTTTACAGGAAATGAAAAAATGTCGCCGCTTCCCCCTAAATCAGGCAAAGTTGCATTAAGCTTGTCAAGTGGCCCCTCGAGGGCCCCTCGAAGGCCGCTCTTATGACCTTACTCTGCTGTTTTTTACCTGTCCGCCCTGTGTCACTTTCCTCTGGGATCCATCTGTACAGCCCCCTTCGGAAGATTCAGGATCTGGCTCAGCTGACGAATCGCGATGCGGTCGTCATGTTGATAAGCTTCATCTTCCGCTCCGATATTGTAACAGAAATTTCCAAGGATGCTGACAGAATACCCGTACCGGATTTCGTAGACTGCTGCCATTGCGTTGTAAAGCACCTGCCCCCATTTCTGATGGTACGCGGAAGTCACAATCGTCACAGTCTCAATTCCCTGTTTCCGGAGAATGGCCAGGGTATTGATGGCGTTCTCCGCCGTGGTCATCGCCCGGTCATCCGTAAAAATCCGGTCAGGATCGATGCCGCATTTCTCTGCCAGGTATGCTTTCATCATGCCGGCTTCCGTATGCTGTTCCGGGTTGTTGCTCCCCGTGGCTCCCCCGGAGCAGACTAGAATGGCTTTCGGATAGGCCCGGGCCACCATCGCCGCCGCCTCACACCGGCCTTTCAGCTCCGGCCTCATCTCCCCGTTCTCCAGCGCGTATCCCAGCACGGCGAACGCGTGGGTGCTCCCCTTTGGCAGATCGGGAAGCTCCGTCACTTCCCCGTCCGGGTACAGATACAGCTGGTATTCCGGGTCGAGATACACCTGTTTCCAGTGCCCGGCAATTGCCTCTGCAAGCATTTTGTCATCCGGTTCCTGAATCGCTGCCAGGTTTTGTTCAATCTGTGCCCGGTTTTCCTCTGTCGGTGTTTCACAGGCACGCACAAGACTGGCCAGCAGCGCTCCGAAAGCCTCCCCATCCTTCGGGCTGTATCCGGTTTCTGCCCGGGTTGTTCCGAAAGCCGAAGCAGTCATCGCCAGCATCACAATCAGAACCAGACGCAGCCGTTTTTTCATTCTGTTTTCCTCGTCTGTCCTGATACTTCCGGTTCCGCTGTTGGGATTCTGTGCTCTTTGGGTCCTTTTCCCGCTCCTGCACTTCGCCTCAAATCCGCACATCCGGAAAGCTCACTCCATTTTTTCTTCAAAATGCTTCTCGCACGCCTCTTCCAGGGCTTTGATAATGATTTTCAGCGTGCGGATCCGGGCATATTTCTTATCGTTGGATTCAATGATGTACCAGGGTGCGTTCTTCGTGCTGGTTTTCTGAAGCATTTCATCCACAGCCACCTCATACTGAGGCCATTTCTCCCGGTTCCGCCAGTCTTCATCTGTGATTTTCCACTGCTTTTCCGGCGTATTCTGCCGTTCGGTAAACCGGGCCAGCTGCGTCTCCTGGTCAATATGAATCCAGAATTTGATCACCACCGCGCCCCAGTCTGTCAGCTGGCGCTCGAATTCATTGATCTCGTTATAGGCCCGCTTCCAGTCCTGCTCCGAGCAGAACCCTTCCAGCCGCTCCACCATCACCCGTCCGTACCAGGTCCGGTCGAAAATACAGATGTGTCCGGTCCTGGGAAGCCGGGTCCAGAACCGCCACAGATACTGACGGTTCAGCTCATGCGGCAGCGGAGAAGCGATGGGATGGACGTCGAACCCGCGCGGGTCCAGCGGATAGGCAACCCGCCGGATATTGCCGCCCTTGCCCGCGGCATCCCAGCCCTCGTAGCAGAGAATCACCGGAATCTTCTTTCGATAGATGATATTATGCAGTTCGCTCAGCCGTTTCTGGAGTTTCTTCAGTTCCTTTTTGTATTCCTCGTCATCGATTGCGGGGGACAGATCAACTTCCGCCAGCGTCGGCATTTCCTTCATCGGGAATTCTTCGTCAAAGGGTTCTCCCACATACCGGCCTTCGTCCAGCCCTTTCTGGATCTCCCCCGTCAGCAGCGCCATCGCATCCCGCACCGCCGCCTTGCGGTGGCTGCCGTCCAGGACATGCCAGGGCAGGAGTTCGCCCGTCGCTTCCATGAATTCCTCATATTCCTCCCGGAAGCGTTTATATTCCCGGTGCTGCCACAGATCCTCCTCCGTCACGCGCCATTCGGTTTCCGGCTCCTCCGCCAGGCTCCGCAGGCGTTCGAACTGCTCTTTCTTTTCGATGTGCAGGAAGATCTTCAGCACCAGATATCCGCCATCCCGCAGCTGCCGCTCGAATTCGTTGACCTGTCGGATCCGGCGCTGGTATTCCTTTTTGGTGATCTCATGCCGCAGATATTTGCGTACAGCGCTTTCCATCCATCCGGAGTCCAGGAAAGTAATCTTCCCATTTTCCGGAATGGCGCTGAAGAAGGGGTACAGAAATGGATATCTTTCCTCCGTTTCCGGCAGGATGGCCGGAGAGACCACGCTGTAAAACCGGGGATCAATTTCGCTGATCAGTTCCTTGATCAGGCTGCCCTTTCCTGCGGCGGCCCATCCTTCGATCAGGACAATGACCGGCAGCTTCGCATCCCGCAGCATCTGCTGCTGCCCCATCAGCTTCTCCCTTGCTTCCTTGATTTCCCGCTTCAAAGTTTCCTTCTCTTCCGGCGTGATTCCTTCAAACTCTTTCAGCATGCCCCTGTCCTCTCTTTCCGTCCTGGTAAAAATCAATACGTGACCGTCGCCGGCCTCTTCTCCATGAGCAAATGGTGCTGTTCTTTCTCTCTGCCCGGTATTGTATCACAATCATCCGGGGATTCCAATCTTTTTTTCGGATCTGTCCCTCTCTCCTCCCCCGAAAGCGAAAGATTGCCCGCTTTT